>JBOGJX010000351.1:0-3335 GCA_050745285.1 Terriglobia bacterium | reverse complement strand
GTCTTGGGCGCAGCAAGCAGCGCCCCTACGGTCAATCCAACACCGCAAATCCAAAATGCAAACGGCCGCAGAGTTTTAACGACAAAACTCTGCGCTACACCTGCAGCGTGTCGCCCTCGCGAGCCACCAGTTTATACATCACGGGACCGAGGTAGACGCCAAGGAAGAGGCGCGATATCAGGCCCGCAACGATCACAATAGCGAATGGCCGCTGCGTATCCGAGCCGATGTTGTGCGAGAGCGCGGCGGGGAGCAGGCCAAGGCACGCGACTAGCGCGGTCATGGCGATGGGGCGCAAGCGGATGACGGAGGCCTCGAGGGTCGCCGTATGAATATTCATGCCGTCCAGCCGCAGTTTATTGATGTAGCTATAGAGGATCACGAAGGTTTCGACCGCAACACCTAAGAGCGCGAGCAAGCCCAGGGCGGAAGAGACGCTGAAAGGTGTGTGCGTCAGCTTGAGAGCGATGAATGCGCCGACCGGCTCCGTCATCACCGAGGCCAAGGCGGTGATGATGGGGAACTTGACGTTGCCATAGAGCGCAAAGAGGATCATGAAAATCAGGAAGATCGTGAGAGGTCCAATCACCTTGATTTGTTCTTTCGCTGCGAGGTATTCGCTATATTCACCGCCCCACTGCATATGATAGCCCTGCGGTAAATGGACGGCCTGATCTACCGCCTTTTGACCGGCCTCCACGGCGCCCGCCAAATCGCGGCCTTGAATGTCAAACTGCACGCCAATATACCTGGAATTGTTTTCACGATAGATGAAAGACGCGCCGTTCCCGACGCGAACCTCCGCAAGCTGGCTCAACGGAATCTGTTGCCCCGCAGCATTGCCGACCAGGAGATTCCCAATCTGGGAGCCGTTACTGCGGTATTGGGGTTCCATGCGCACGACCAAGTCAAATTCCTTTTCTCCCTGGATGACTTGCGTCGCGGCCTGGCCACCGACCGCCGCCTGAACCACGGCCTCAACATCGCTTACGTTGATCCCGTACCGCGCGCACGCCGCGCGGTTCACATCCACGATAAGACTGGGCTGACCGAGCTCGCGCACCACCACCAGGTCCGTGAATCCAGGCACATGCTCGAGCACCCGCTTCACTTGAATGGCATTGTCTTGCAACACTTTCAGATCCGCGCCATAGATCTTGACCGCCAGAGCGCTCTTGAGGCCCGTCAAAGCCTCATCAACGGCGTCCTCCGCCGGCTGGGTGTAGTTGAAAATGATACCGGGATAGGTTTGCAGTTTGTCATTGATCGCGGCAATCAGCTCCGGTTTGGTGCGGATGCTTCCTGTCTTCCAGACCTTATTGTCATAGGGTCTGAGTCCCACATAAAACTCATCGTTGAAAAATCCAGTCGGATCGGTGCCGTCATCCGGGCGTCCCAATTCCGAAGCCACGGTAGTGACCTGCGGGAAGGACATCAGGACATCTCGAACCGCAGGGGAAATTTTGGCGGCTTCCTGCCAGGAAATCGTGTAAGGCATGGTCGCCCGCACCCAGAGAGCGCCTTCGTCGAGATGAGGCATGAATTCCGCGCCGATATAGGGTACCAGCAGGAGGCTTGCGCCAAAGATAATAGCGCCAATCAAGAACGTGAGCTTGGGGAACTTGAGACACCACTCCAGTTGGCGGCGGTAAACTTCCTTGCACCACTCATACGGACGATTGACCTTCTCCCGGGCGCCTTTCTTGAACCAATAGGAAGCCAGCACGGGGACCAGCGTCAGGGCAAGGATTAGCGACCCGACGAGCGCGAATACCATGGTATCCGCCATCGGGCGGAAGAGCTCTCCCGCCGCGCCCCGCAGCGCGTAGATGGGCAAATATCCCGCAATAATGACCAGGACCGCATAGAAGATAGGGCGATCGACCTCGCTCGCGGCGGCCAGGATCACGTCGTAAAGCTTGTACTCCTGGCCGTGGTGCGCCGCGATTTCACGGAAGATGTTCTCCATCATCATCACGGCGCCTTCGACAAGGATGCCGAAGTCGATGGCGCCAATCGAAAGCAAGTTGGCATCCACCCCCTTCGCGTGAAGGAAGATGAAGGCGAACAAAAGGGAGAGAGGAATGGTGATGGCAACAATAACGGCGGCGCGAAAGCTGACCAGGAAAATGACCAGAATAATTAACACCAGGATCATGCCGCGGAGCAGATTGGATTCCACGGTGCTGGTGGTGAGTTTTACCAGATCGCTGCGATCGTAAAAGGGAACCACTTTGACGTCGGGCGGAAGGACGCTCTTGTTCAGTTCTTTCGTCTCGCGCTCGACGCCGCGCAGGACGTTCTGAGTCTGCTCGCCGGTCCGCATCAGGATTACGCCTTCGACCGCGTCATTCTGGCGCATGTAGCCAAATTCGCCCAGGCGCGGCGCGTGCCCGATCGCCACTTTGCCGATGTCCTTCACGAGCACCGGCGCCTTGGGTTGGCTGGCCACCACGATGTTGCTGATGTCCTGTAAATCTTTGACCAGCCCGAGGCCGCGAACGTAATAGAACTGGCCGCCTTGCGAGTAGAAGCCACCGCCCGTATTCGCGTTGTTGGCGGAAAGAGCCTGCATCACTTGAGGCACGGTAACGTGGTAGTTATAGAGGCGGGTGGGGTCCAGCAGCACCTGATATTGCATCACCGTGCCGCCAAAACCCGAGTCGTCCGCCACGCCGGGCACGGAGCGATAAGCGCGTCCGATCACCCAGTCCTCAAGCGTCTTCAACTCCATGGGAGAGCGGTCCGGACTTTGAATCACGTAACGATAGATCAAGTCACTAGGACTCGAGAGCGGCGCCATGCTCGGAGCGACCCCAGTGGGCAGGCTCACATCACTCAATCGTTGGAACGCAAGCTCCCGGCAAAAATATTTGTCGGTCCCATAGCTGAAGGTCATAATCACGTCTGAGAGGCCATAGAGCGATATGGACCGCATGTACGTCAGGTTGGGGAGGCCGTTCATCTCCACTTCAATGGGAACGCTCACCAGCCGTTCCGTCTCTTCAGCCGCATGACCCGGCCACTGCGTGATCATCTCAACCATGGGCGGGGCGAGGTCTGGATAGGCCTCGATAGGCATGTGCAGAAAAGACACCACGCCCACGATGGCAATGGCGGCGGTCATCAGCAGGATCAGAAAGCGCTGATGCAGGGCGAAATCCACAATTCGGTGAATCATCGGCTAGTTTGGGTCTGGATTACGGCCTCGCGGCCGTATTCCTGTCTGGAACCCTGAACCCCTTTCAGAACATGCGCAAAAACTGTTATTGGGTCGTAGAGGCCCATGAATTCCTAGTTGTTCCGTAGGGGCGCTGCTTGCTGCGCCCGCCGCT
>JBOGJX010000350.1:0-5982 GCA_050745285.1 Terriglobia bacterium | reverse complement strand
TGAAACAAGCCGCTCGCGGTACGAAAGGAAAGAAGTCTCGGGAGGCGCCTGTAACGGCACGGTTAAAACCGTGCCCTTCCGTTTTTGTCTAGCGAGTTCATGAATAATCCGGGCTAGACCCTCTGTTTCCCGGAGGAATACGAAAGGTCTATAATCAGGATTAATGACAGCCTTAGAGGGCCGTCCGCAACCTCAAGTTCCCACGCAAGAGAAGCAAGCGGTGGCGCTCTCGTCGCTCGCGGCGGCGGCGCTGCTTACCGTTCTCAAGACGACAGTCGGCCTGCTCACGGGCAGTCTCGGGATTCTTTCCGAAGCGGCTCACTCTGCCTTGGATCTGGTGGCCGCTCTGATCACCTACATTTCGGTCCGTGAGTCGGACAAACCCGCCGACTCATCCCACCCCTTCGGCCATGGCAAGTTTGAGCACCTTTCTGCTTTCATCGAAACGGGCCTGCTGCTTGTCACCTGCGCATGGATTGTGATCGAGGTGATTCGCCGCATCTTTTTTGAACGTGTCCACGTCAAAGCCTCGCTGCCCGCGTTTGCGGTAATGGGTATTGCCATCGTCGTGGACGTGTTGCGCTCGCGCTCGCTCGGCGGGGCGGCGCGAAAATACAACAGCCAGGCGCTCGAGGCGGACGCGCTGCATTTCTCGACCGATATTTATGGCTCCGGAGCGGTGATCTTGGGGCTGGCTCTGGTCGCGGCGGCTCACCGCTGGCATATCGGCTGGTTGCGGATGGCGGACCCGGCCGCCGCCCTGTTCGTGGCGGGCATCACCATTTATATCAGCGTCCGCCTGGGCAAACGGACCGTGGATGCGCTCGTCGACGCCGCGCCTGAAGGGACGCTCGCGCGCATTGGCAGCGCGGTCTCAAGCGTTCCGGGCGTGCTGCGCCATGACCGCATCCGCGCGCGCCAGAGCGGCAACCAACTCTTTGTCGATCTGCGCCTGCTGCTCGAGAGCAACATTCCGATTGAGCACGCGCAGGCGGTCGAGGACGAGGTGGAATCGCGGGTTCATGCCGTGTATCCAGGAGCCGACGTCGTCATCCACTCGACGCCGCGCGCCCCGTCGGCAAGCAATCTGGTAGAGAAAATCCGCGCCGTCGCTCATCGCAATAATTTCCAGATTCACGACGTAACGCCCTATGCGGTGGACGGGAGGGTGAGCTTAAGCCTCGATCTTGAGCTTGACCCCAGCCTGACCCTCGAGGCCGCGCATGAGCAGGCTTCCGGCCTGGAAAACCAGATCAAACAGGAGATCCCAGAAGTGAACGAGGTAAACGTTCACATTGAGCCGATGCTTAATCGCGTGGAGCCCGCGCAGGAAGCGCGATGGCTGCGCGAAGGCATGGAAAAGAACCTGCTCACTATCGCCCGTAAGACGCCCGGCGTGCTCGATTGCCACTCCCTCGTGGCTCACCAGGTGGGGGAGAACTTTCTCGTGAACCTGCACTGTACCCTCGAACCGGATTTGCCCCTCCGGCGAGTTCACGAGATCACCGACGAGCTCGAGCTTGAGTTCCGCAAAGAGTTCCCCAGAATTATGAAGGTGAGCGTCCACGCCGAGCCGCGCGGGGCGCCGTAGCGCTGTGGGCCAGCAGCACGCGCATACAGTGGTTTATACTGGGTACCATGGTAATCACAAGAGTGTTTCGTGGCGCGACTGCGGCTACGGTGCGAGGGGCTGTCATGCTGAGCCCTTCGTCTGTCATTCTGAGCTTTTATAGCCGAAATCGGCTATAAAAGCTCAGAATGACACGTTCCTTGGAGCCGGGAAAATCCGGAAAGGAACAAGAAAAGGGCTAGATAGGATGAGTGAACACGTTAACATTAGATTCCCTGAAGATCGGGTTCGAGAGTTCTGCCGCCGTAACCACATCTGTAAACTGGCGCTCTTTGGATCGGTGCTGCGGGAGGATTTCCGGACAGACAGCGACGTGGATGTCTTGGTAGAGTTTGAGCCGGGACAGGCGGTTGGCCTTCTTGGCCTGGCAAGAATGGAGCGGGAATTATCAGCGGCTCTCGGCAGAAGCGTGGACTTAAACACAGCAGGGTTCCTCAGTCCTTATTATCGCGTAGCAGTGATGAGGGAAGCAGAGGTTCAGTATGTCGCGCCATAGCGACGACTTCCGGCTCCGGCATATGCTCGACCATGCCCGTGAAGCAGTAGCGTTGGCGCGGGACAAGAACCGGAGCGATCTTGAGAGGATGCGGCTGCTCCAGCTCGGGCTCGTGCGGCTCGTCGAGATTATCGGTGAGGCCGCCGCGCGGGTACCCAAGGAGGAACGGATGAAACACTCCGAAATTCCTTGGGAGGATATCGTTGGAATGAGGAACAGGCTCATCCATGGCTACGACACGGTCGACCTGGACATCCTTTGGAATACCGTGATCATTGAGTTGCCTGAGCTGATCCAGAGTCTTGAGAAAGCTCTGCCGCCAGAGGCTGGCGATTGAACGGTACAGCAAGCCGCCTCATTCGGATGACGTTAACCTTCAGGACCGGAAAATCTTAAAAATTTTCGTCAAGGGGTCATAAAATTCGTCGACGACGCGCTCTTTGAGAGGGATGATCGCATTGTCGGTGATGTGAATTCCCTCGGGGCAGACCTTGGTGCAGCACTTGGTGATGTTGCAGTAGCCAATGCCCTGCGCATTGCGCAATTCCGGAAGGCGGTTTTGGGTGTCGAGGGGGTGCATTTCGAGGGCGGCGGTATAGACGAAATAGCGCGGTCCGATAAACTGATCGTGCATGTGGTGATTGCGCAGCACGTGGCAGACGTCCTGGCAAAGAAAGCACTCGATGCACTTGCGGAATTCCTGCACGCGGTCCACGTCAGCCTGGTCGATGCGCCATGAGCCGTCCGGCGCGTCCGGCGTGCGCGGCCGGAAGGGCTTGATGCCTTCCTTCACGCGGAAGTTCCATGAAACGTCCGTGGTGAGGTCCTTGATCAACGGGAAGCTGCGCATGGGCTCCAGTTTGACCGGCTGATCGAGCGGCAGCGTGTTGAGCCGCGTCATGCACATCAGCTTTGGCATGCCGTTGATTTCCGCCGAGCAGGAGCCGCACTTTCCAGCTTTGCAGTTCCAGCGCACGGCCAGGTCATTCGCCTGCGTGGCCTGGATTTCATGCACGGCGTCGAGCACAACCATGCCGGGAGCAACCTCGGTGGTGTAATCCCTGTAGCCGCCGCCATCCTTATCGCCCCGCCCTATGCGGAACGTTGCGCTCGCCATTATTTCATCTCCTCGATGATCTTTTGCAGATCGGGGGGCGTTTCCGGAACCGGCGTCCGCTCGACGCGCATCTCGCCGTTCTCGCCCCGGCGGATCAGGAGGTTGAGCTTGCCGAACGTTTCGTCCTTGGCGGGGAAGTCGTCGCGGAAGTGGGCGCCACGGCTCTCTTTGCGCTCCAGGGCGGCACGGGCGACGGCCTCGGAAACGGTGAGCAGATGGTTCAGGTCGCACGCGGTATGCCAGCCGGGGTTATATTCGCGGTTCCCCTCGACCGAGACCTTTTGCACGCGCGCCCGGAGCTTCTCAATCGCTTCGATGGCCTGACGCAACTCTTCTTCGCGCCGCACGATGCCCACGTGGTCCTGCATGGTGTGTTGCAGGTCGCGCTGGATTTGGTAGGGGCCTTCACCCGGCGGACGCTCAAACGGTTCGAGCGCGCGCTGCGCAGCGTCCTCCACTTCGTCCTGCTGGACGCTTCCGGCGCCGTGTTCCTTCGCAAAGGCAGCCGCGTGTTCTCCGGCCCGCTTGCCAAAGACCAGCAAATCGGAAAGCGAGTTGCCGCCCAGGCGGTTCGCGCCGTGCAAACCGGCCGCGCATTCACCCGCCGCGAACAGGCCCGGCACGTCGGACATTTGCGACTCCGCGTCAACCCGCACGCCGCCCATCCCGTAGTGTGTGGTGGGGCCGACCTCCATGGGCTCCTGCGTGATATCGAGGTCCGCCAGTTGTTTGAACTGATGGTACATGCTGGGCAGCTTCTTCTTGATATGCTCCGCCGCGCCGGGCAGTTTCTCCTTGATCCAGGCGATATCCAGGAACACGCCACCGTGCGGGCTGCCGCGCCCTTCGCGGACCTCGCGCACGATGCATCGCGCTACGTGATCGCGCGTGAGGAGCTCGGGCGGGCGGCGGGCATTCTTATCGCCCTGCGTATAGCGCCAGCCCTCGTCGGGATTGTCAGCCGTCTGATTCTTGTAGAGGGGTGGAATATCGTCAAACATGAACCTCCGCCCATCCTTGTTCTTCAGAATGCCGCCTTCCCCACGCACTCCTTCAGTGACCAGAATGCCGCGCACGCTAGGCGGCCAGACCATGCCGGTGGGGTGAAACTGGACAAACTCGCAATCCATCAGCGTGGCGCCCGCGTGGTAGGCCAGCGAGTGGCCGTCGCCCGTATATTCCCAACTGTTGCTGGTGATTTTGTAGGCGCGGCCTATGCCCCCGGTGGCGAGCACTATAGCCTTCGCGTGAAACAGCTTGAAGCGGCCGCGCTCACGGTCATAGCCGAAAGCGCCCGCGATGCGCTCACCATCCTTCAGCAGCGTGAGGATGGTGCATTCCATATGCACATCAATCCCGTGATGCACGCCGTGATCCTGCAGCGTCCGGATCATCTCAAGGCCGGTGCGGTCTCCCACGTGGGCCAGGCGCGGGTATTTGTGTCCGCCAAAGTTGCGCTGCAGAATGCGGCCGTCCTTGGTGCGGTCGAATAGCGCGCCCCAGGCCTCGAGCTCGCGCACGCGCGCCGGCGCTTCCTGGGCGTGCAATTGCGCCATGCGCGGGTTGTTTAGATAATAGCCGCCGCGCATGGTGTCGGAGAAGTGGACTTTCCAATTGTCCCGGTCATCGACGTTGCCAAGCGACGCCGCGATGCCGCCTTCCGCCATCACGGTGTGCGCCTTGCCGAGCAGCGACTTGGTGACCACGCCGACGGAGACGCCCGCGGCCGAGGCTTCGACCGCCGCCCGCAATCCTGCGCCTCCGGCGCCGATCACGAGAACGTCGTGCTCGCAGGTCTCATATTCCGCCATTAGAAGATTCTCCAGTCTCTAATCAAACCCATCGAACACGCCCGGACGTAGAAATCGGTGAAGGCTACCCAACAGAGGCTGCACCAGGCCCACGTCATGTGCCGTCCGGTCAGGCAGCTTACACAGTCGTAGGTTTTCTTCCGCAAGCGCGAGCCGGAAAGCCGGTCGAGCACGCCGCCTACCCGGTGACGAATGGCGTGGCAGCCAAACGTGTAACCGCCAAGCAGGATCACGTCGATCAGAAGCACTATTGATCCCACGCCCATGCCAAAGTGGCCATTGAAGTCGAAGCCGTTATATGCGTCGTAGGCTAAATCCGCGATGAAGAAGAGCGCGATATACATAAAATAGCGGTGGACGTTCTGCAGGACAAGCGGGAGCGTGCGCTCGCCCCAATAGGTCTTGCGCGGCTCGCCAACTGTACAGGATGGCGGGTCCGACCAAAAGGATTTGTAGTAGGCGCCGCGATAGTAATAGCAGGTAAGCCGGAAACCGCCGGGGAAAGGAAGAATGAAAAATGCGGGCGAAAAAATCAACCAGCTCGGATACCATCCGGGCTTCCCTCCGATCCAGGCGGTGAGCGGGTTGCCCCACAACTCCGGCGAATAGAACGGCGAGAGATAGGGTCCAAAGCGGTAATGGACGCCCTGGAAGGCCGCCCAGGTGGCGTAGGCGACAAAGCCTGAGAGCACTACCAACACCGTTAGCCACGGCGCCCACCAGCGATCCGTCCGGGAGGTGCTGCCGAAACCCGCTTTAGTTAGAGGAACATCAACGTCAGGCATCTTGAGATCTCCACGCTTCGTTTCTAATATTCCTTCGTTCCGGGATTTTTTAGGTCTGTAGCGCAGAGTTTTGCTTTTAAAACTCTGCGGTTTTCCATCGGGCAGGGCAAAAACCGCAGAGTTTTAAAAGCAAAACTCTGCGC
>JBOGJX010000349.1:0-5470 GCA_050745285.1 Terriglobia bacterium | reverse complement strand
TCTTGTTTCAACAAGCCGCTCGCGGTACGAAAGGGGGAACCGAAGGAACCGCCGTTTTCGGCGGGGTTAAAACCCCGCCCTTCCGCGAGTGCCAATCGTTTCATGAATAATCCGGGCTAGTGAGGCTTCGCCTCAGACCGACGAGACGTGACCCCTCACCCGTCCCGCCGCGCGGCCGGGTGAGGGAGACAACGAAAACTTGACTCATTCGCATCAAGTTTTGCAGCTCCAGGACTCTAGCCGCTGCAGATCATCGAGTGTATCCTTCAGCGTTTCAAAAGGGTCGCGGGTCTCAAAGCCGAGCTCGCGCCGGGCTTTTCCCGAATCGCAGTACCAGAAGAGGGCGGACATCTTGATCGACACATCGTCCAGATCAAACGATTTGCCCAACAATGGGAAAACCCTTCGCAGCAGGCGCGCGCTCAGCAATGAAAGCGCAAGGGAAGGTTTCAGTTTCGGGGTCCGTCGGCCTGAGAGGCGCGCCACGTGTTCGATAAGCTCTTCGAACGTCCAGTTCGGTCCGCCCAGTAAATACCGCTCGCCCGGCTTGCCGCGCTGCATGGCCGCAATTAAGCCGCGTGCGGCATCACGCGCATCCAAAAAATTCAGGCCGCCGCCGGGAAGGGCCAGGATCTGTCCTTTCACAAATAGCGCCACGTCCCCCGTTGAAGACCGGTGCTCATCGCCAGGACCGAGGAGGAGGCTGGGATTCATAACCACAACCGGCAGGTTGTACCGCTCGTAGTAGTCGAGCGCCAGCTTTTCGGCGAAGATCTTGCTCAGGTAATATGGCCATTCTTGAACCACATCATACTTGTAACCGGAATCTTCCCCATGCACTACGGGGGTTGGGCTCACGGCAATGGTCCCCGAGGACGAAACGGCGACCACTCTGATTCCACCCAATCGCCGCGCGGCCTCGCACACGTTCCGTGTACCCTCGATGTGCGTCCGGTAGAGCCGCGGCGCGTCCTCGGGCCGCCGCGAGACAACGCCCGCAAGATGGTAGATCGCGGCCGCGCCTTCCGCCGCGCGCGTGACGTCCTCGGGCTGCGTGACGTCCCCGCGCACAATTTCAATGGTGGGGTCGCCATCCCAGCGCGTGGGCCCGCGAGACAAGAGCCGCAGCCCGCGCACCGAGCCTCTCAGTTGCTCAACCAGGTGTTTTCCCAGGAAGCCGGTAGCGCCGGTGATCAAAGTGCAGTTCATCTGATGCCGCTGGCACGAATTATTGAGCTTTACATAATATAGTTACAGTTCGAACTGGGTCTTCCCATTCCGAAATTGAATAACCGACGCCCGCGCGATGGGGCTATGTCCTGTAATCATCCATAATGCTCCGGCGCTGAAACCTCAGTGTCCTCCGCGCCCTCTGTGGTGAAGATCCGAGATCGTTCCAATAACGAACCTGCATATGCCTCAGCTTTTGTGCGGTGATAAGGAGCCGTTGGCGCGTGCGCATCGGAAAAGCCTTTCACCACAGAGGCCACAGAGAGCACAGAGGAAGACCCGTCCGTTTTATCGGGTTTTACATAATAGTTACAGTTCGAACTGGGTCTTCCATTCCGAAAGTGAATAACAGACGCGCGTGGGGTGGAACTATATTATGTAATCGTCAATAGGTTAAAAGCCGGAGCGCCTATGTAAACCGCGTGGGTGCGTCCCTCATTTGGGCGATGTCCACCAGGCACTTATGAGCTTCGACCCGCATCGTAAAGAGTAACCTTCGTTTCTTCAACTACTTTCTGAAATATGGGGTTGCGGATGGCCTTGGATTCGACGAGCTCCATGGGAGAGCCGAACAGACATTCCAAATCGTCCTGTAAGCCAAAAAATTATCAGCGTGCCGCGCAGGGCTGGTGGATTCAAAATCAACAAGCAAATCTACGTCACTGGTGTGGGGATCAAACTGACTGCGGGTTGCCGAGCCGAAGAGCGCCAATCTACGAACTTGGCGGCGCTGGCAGATTTCCACCAACTTACCAATCTTGTCCATCACTTGCTGGTTCATAACAACTCTCTTCCAAAGATCCATAAGGCCACAACGCCTGCGCGCCTTATGCAATTCTCCCTGTGTTATTTTCGGGCGTTCCCGAAACGTCCGCCATCAGGATAGGAGCAAAGTGCATCATGGTAATGCTGGGCTTGCGCCCCACGTGGCTTGCAGCCATGGCGAGGGCTTCGTCCATGGTGGCGGCTGTTTCCCATCCCATGGTCTGTGCGGTCTCGCGGCTTTCCGCGCCCACCACGATGACTTTTCCCACGTGGGCGCGTCCATTCTCGCCCCAATACCACATATAGAATGGGTGCACGCCATGATAGGCGTTCCCTGTGCGGTACATGCGGATGTAGTCTGCGTCGTGCGCGAACCCGGATTCATATTTCCGCTGCAACTCCATCGAGTCACGCGTCTCAGGTAGAATGCGGCGAAAGAACTCGATGTACGAAGGATGGTATCGCGCGTCGAACTCGTCATACAACGGATGGGTAATGATCAACACGCCGTTTTTCTTCACCACCGGCATGCCCCGGTACATGTTGTGAAAATACCCGAGCGCCATCACCTGCACCAGCAGGGGATTAAGAATGGAGTTCACGTTATAGGGCGAGACGAAGGGGATGCCATAGACCACCACGTCCGACTGGCCCTCTACCGGCACGCAGTATTGCGCGTAACAATACGCCAGGCTTTTTGCGTGCACCGGCAGGGTCGCTCCGGCGTGCACGGCGATCATCTCGTAGAACGCCGGAATCTCAAACAGGATTTTACGCTTGATCCGGCGCGGCAACCTACTCAGCGCGAAGCGCGCCGAGCGAAACATGATGCGGTCATACTGCGAATGCTGATCCTCGTTCTTGACGAAGAAAGCCATCCTCGGGTCAAACATGGCGTTGTTCAGCACCGTCTCGATGTGAAATACCTTCAGCCGCTGATTAATTACCTCGCCGATGCGGTCGCACGAGCGGTTCATCTCCGAACGCGTATGGTCAAAATACGAATCGCACTTCAGAATGGTTTGGGGAGTGTGGTGCGCCTGCAGAACGGCATAATCACACAATCCCACGCCCACGGATTTGTTTCCGCCGTCCATGGGCACGAGGTTGATGTTGACGTAGATCAGTAGGTCGGATTCAGCCGCGCGGCGGTTGATGCGGACGTGCTCGCCGTGATCCGTAGTGCCCAAATCTACCATGCCGTCGGGCGCTTCGCCGTCGTGGTTGTAGAGGCGGTCTGGAAAATACTCGCGGAAGATACGCGGGCCCACCGAGCGCGCGATTTCCGCCGGCGTAAGGCGGCGGTGGAATGAGGTGGCCACAATAATGTGAACGTCTTCAATGCCCTTGACGGTAAGCTTTTCGAGCACCGCTTCGAGCACTAATTCGCGCACGTCGGGCCGCTTCATAGGCGGCAGAGGCAGCGAAATGTCATCAATGGCGATGGTCACTTTCATGTCCGATTTGAGGAGCGAATCGAGCGGGTCCATGCCCTCCGGGTGATCCAGGGCATAGCGGATTCCCGCCTTCGGGTCGCGCAGACCGCGGATGGTGGGCTTGGGATAGACCACGCGCGTGCCCGCCGGCATCTTTACACGCAGCAGGTCCTCGCCGAACCACATCAGGCGCGGGGCCGAGTCTTCGTCCAATTCAACCACGCATCCATCGGATGAGACCAAAGCGTTCCGGCCCACGGCGTTGGGGGCGGGGTCCGAGGCATCGAGCAGGCGGGCCAGCTCCGCGTGCGGTGTGTCAAGGTATGTGGACATGATCTCCTCGCTCCAGGCCGGCCTTATCCCCGCCCGCCCTGCGCAGCTCCCGAACAGGCCAGCCACGACTCGCCGCCGCCGCCCGCAACCGCGCATCCGGGTTCACTGCGCATGGGAACCCCACCGCCTCCAGCATGGGCATGTCCGAAAAGCTGTCCGAATAAGCCTTCGCGGTCCGAAGATCGGCGTGATGCCGCTCGCAGACTTCCGCCATGGCCTTCACCTTGGCGTCTTCGGCAATGAGCGGAGAGGCGACTTCGCCGGTTGCCACTCCGCGTTCAAAAACCAGAGAATTTGAGACCATGCCGTCAAATCCAAAGTAACCCATCACCGGGCCAAGCGCCAAATCGAGCTCGCCGCTTACCAAAACAACGCGAAAGCCCTGGGTGCGGTCTGCATCAATCATCTCCTTCGCGCCAGCATAAACGCTGGGGCGGATGACCTGCGCGAACAGGGCCTGCGCCTGCCCCTCGAGCCAATCCTTACTCATTCCGCGGTATTCCTTAAAAAACACCTGATTGAATCGCCGCCGCGAGACATGATCCAGCATCAGGTAGCCGGGAACACCCGCCATCAGCCTGAAAAGTTTCCAATACGAACGGGCTCGTTGCGGCAGCCGACGCACAAAGAAAGCGTAGCGCGTAACGATGTTGCCGGAAACCAGCGTGCCGTCAAAGTCGTAAAACGCGATCGGTGCGGATTCGATCATCGCCATATCCGATCTGATGCGGTAGCAGCGGAAAGTGGAATGCTATTGAATGTGAACCGGTTAGCTAGTACGCCTGGAGGGATTCGAACCCCCGGCCTGTTGCTCCGGAGGCAGGCCAGCCTAAACCTTCACCTTCAACTTAACCCTTCCTTTTCAAAGGCTTACATCAATTTTTGGATTCTGCTTTCGCTCAAAGTATAACCCCTTTTACCCTCAATCAGGTGGGTTTTAGTACGGTTTTAGTACGGTCGGTGATTTCCAACCAAGGCTCTGCACTCGCCTTCCCGAACTGCCCTTATGCCGATACCGAGCATGCACAATCCAGGCCTATTTCAAATACGCATGGCAACCAGGCCGAGCGAAATACGAGGCAATTCTTGCAGCGAGCAGTTGTGCTTTACCTCTATTCAGTCTTTGCTGACGTCTATCGGCATCACGAAGCGTAGGTTGAAACAATTACAGGCCATTCAGCTTGTCCGCCAACGTGCCGCGCCGTGAACCGTCAACGTGAAGAATCGACAAAGCCTCGGACCAATGCGGCGATCTCATCTGCAGCCGTGTCCAATGCGAAATGGCCGGCGTCGAGAACGTGAACTTGAGCGTTCGGCGCATCCTGGCGATAGGCTTCCGGCTCCAAGAGGTCGAACGAGAGGTCATACTTACCCCAGATCACCAGCAGGCGCGGCTGCTTCTGGCGCATCCATGCTTGCCATTTCGGGTAGGCTTCGACGTTCGTGCGGTAGTCGTAGAAGAGGTCGCTTTGAATGTCGGCCTGGCCGGGCTGGTTGAGAAAGGCAAATTCATCCGTCCATAGATCCGGGTCATAGCGTTCCACGCTGGGATCGTTCCCGACATGGCGCGCCCGCGTCGTCGGCAGCGACAGGAGATTTGTGCGAAGCGTGCTTTCGTTGGCAGCGCGATCAGCCCAAAAGGCCCGCCGCGGCTTCCAATTCGCCCCCAGGCCTTCGTTGTGGGCCACAGCGTCCTGGACGATGAG
>JBOGJX010000348.1:0-3742 GCA_050745285.1 Terriglobia bacterium | reverse complement strand
ATGGAAAGTGCATACCGTTACCGCAGTCAGGTGATCAGCGCCGCCGAGGTCGAATTCATCCGCCGGCTGATCGCGCAGCATGCAGGGGCCAGTCGGCGGCGCCTTTCGCTGTTGCTGTGCGAGGCGTAGCAATGGAAGCAGGCTAATGGAGCGCCGCGCGACATGGTCTGCCGGGGGCTGTTGCTGGGCCTCGACCGGGCCGGGCAGATTGAGTTGCCGCCGGCGCGACTGAGGGGCTTCAACCCGGCAGCGCGGGCGCCTGCCTCCGCAGGATCTGCATCAACGCCAGCAAACTACCGGCTTGCTGCATCGGCTCGCCACCTGGAAAGGTAACACCTTCAAGGGAATGCTCTGCCTGCGCGCGAAGCACCCTTTCAGCCACAACTTCAACCGCAAAACCAGGCCCCCGAAAAGCATGGGAATCTTGGTTCCAACAGTTTTTGCAATTCAGTCCGCAGCCTTTAAAGAAGACCACAGCTCGCAGGCCGGGGCCATTGGCGCGGCTCGCGGAAAGGATCGCATGGATAAGCATGATGGCCTCGCTAACGGTGGGTTTGTTCATGATCGACTTTTCGGTCGGCGTAATACGCGGGCTTCTTCCGCTCCAGCTTCACCGTGTCGCCGCCCCGAAAGTCCTCAAACGCCTTCTCGCAGCCGCGCCCTTCAAAACCTTCGAGATCGATAGCTGCGTTTCCCTGCTCATCAATGGTGATCGTGATGGTTTTGTCCTGCATGGCTCACCTCCGGGCAATGAATTGCAGCCGCACCTGCTGTCCGTCGCGGGTCTCAACCACTTCGCGGCTTTTCAGGATGTAGCCCTTGGCTCGCGCACGGCGAGCGTCTGCTGCTCTTTGTAAAGCTGCTGGACACGGCCTAGCCAGCGCGCTCCGTATTGGTGGTCCAATTCGTCGCCGATCATGCTCAGTCGGCCGTCCGGCTGCCTCACAAAGCCGATGTCGCCAAAAGCACCCGGCAGATCCCGCTGCCGAATGATCACGTGGGCGATCTTGGCCTCCTGCTCGGAGTAGTACGAATTCAGCTTCGCGTCCTGAGGGTGCACTTCCGGCTTGTAGCCCATCTCGCGAAGAGCTTCGGTCAGGTATTTTTCTTCGCGAAGGGCCGTACTATCGAGTTGCGCATATTTTGACACTGGATGTTTCCTCTCTGTTCCGGAACTTTCGTGTTAAGGCCACACTACAGGTTGACACCTAACCCAAACCGGGTGATACTCTAGTGACATGCTTACCCGGCGAGACAAAAACGGCGCCGCCTTGTTACAGGGAACCCTCGACCTGCTGATTCTGCGAACCCTCGTCTTCGGCTCGAATCACGGCCAAGGGATCGCGCGGGCGATTCAACAACAATCCGAAGACGTTCTCTTGGTGGATCACGGAGCGCTCTATCCCGCGCTCGAGCGATTGGAGACGAGGGGCTGGATCTCGGCCAAATGGGGAACTTCCTCAAATAATCGCAGAGCCCGCTTCTATACACTCACGCCGAAGGGCAGGAAGCAACTGTTCGAAGAGACGAGCCAGTGGCGGAAGGTTGCGGCAGCGATTGGGCGCGTGCTGGGGCCGGAGAGTGCAGAGGGATAGAGATATGCTTTGGCGACACAAGCGGACGCATAGAGACTTTTCTGAAGAACTTCAGGCTCACTTGGCGTTGGAAATGGACCGGCTACGCGAAGAGGGCATGAGTGAAGATCAGGCGTGTGCAGCGGCGCGCCGGAATCTGGGAAACATCACCAGAGCCAAAGAGCGTTTCTATGAATCGCACCGATGGCTTTGGCTTGACTCTCTCATCCAAGACCTGCGCTATGGCCTGCGGCAGTTGCGACGCAGTCCGGGCTTTACCACCGTTGCTATAGTTACGCTTGCGCTCGGCATTGGAGCTAACACTGCCATTTTCAGCCTGCTAGACGCCGTGATGCTACGCTCGCTTCCCGTGCGAGATCCTTCGCAGCTTGTGCTGTTTCAATGGGACATCCGCCAGCTGCCGTCCGTTGGATATTCCGTTTTCGGTGATTGCCTGACCTCGATCCAGAAGACGAGTGCGCTGGGCTGCTCGTTTTCGATGCCGTTTTTTGAATCGGTACGAAAGAACGCGAAGCAATTCTCGGGCCTGACGGCGTTCGCCGGGCCCGCACCGCTCGATCTGAGCGGCAACGGCGCACCGCGGATCGCAGTGGGCGAGCTGGTCTCGGGTAATTATTTTTCCACGCTCGGCGTTGGCGCGGCACTCGGCCGCACGCTTGGCCCCAGCGATGATTCGCCGGGCGCTCCAGCCGCGATGGTGCTCAGCTACGCTTACTGGCAGAGCGCATTCGGCGGCGCGCGGTCGCCGATCGGGCGCACGGTGAACCTGAACAACGTCCCATTCACGATCGTGGGCGTCGCCACGCCAAAATTCGAACAGCTCTCACCTGGGAAGAGCCAGGATTTATGGATTCCCATTTCCGACGCGCCGCAACTCCTCGCCGATTCCTGGGGCCGGCATCTGAAAGATGCTTCGAACTAGTGGGTGGTGATCGTTGGCCGGCTGAAGCCGGGTGTTTCGCGCACTCAGGGGCAAGCGGAGGTGAGCCTGCTTTTCCGCAACGAGATGCTGCACGGACCCAAAGCGCTTTCGAAGCCTCAAGATAATCCTTCCATCAGGCTGATCCCCGCTGATCAGGGGCTCACCGGCATGCGCCGGCTCATTTCAAGCCAGCTTTACGTTCTGATGTTTGGCGTGGGCTTGATTCTGCTGGTCGCCTGCGCGAACGTAGCAGGGTTACTCGTGGCGCGGTCGACGGCGCGCAGCAAGGAGATGGCCGTGCGGCTGGCGATGGGTGCGGCGCGCACGAGAATCATCCGCCAGCTTCTTACGGAAAGCGTGATGCTTTCCGTCGCTGGCGGCGCACTGGGCGTTGTTTTCGCCTATTGGGGCGTTCACGCAATCAGCCGTCTGATGTGGGGCGCCACGGAGTACGGGCCGCACTTCAGCATTTCTCCCGACTGGCGCATTCTGATTTTCACGATCGCGGTGTCGCTCTTCACCGGAATTCTTTTTGGCCTTGCGCCCGCGCTCGGCAGCTCACGGATTGATTTGACGCCAGCGCTCAAGGAGAGCGCATTCGCCGCCGGCGGTTCGCACCGCAGGCGCCGGTTTCGCCTTGGCAACGCGCTCGTGGTAGCGCAACTTGCCCTTTCGGTTCTGGTTCTGGCGGGCGCGGGTTTGCTCGTTCGCACTCTGCAGAATCTGCGCAGCGTTAATCCAGGCTTCGACACGCAGAATGTCCTGCTCTTCGGCATCGACCCAACGCTTGCGGGCTACAAAAATACACAAATCCAAAGTCTATATCGAGCAATGCAAACCCGGCTGGCTGCGCTTCCGGGCATCATCTCCACAGGCTATTCGTCGGATACGCTTTTATCCGGCGATTTAGCGACGAGTGACGTCTATATCGCCGGGCAAGGCGAGAAAAAGTCTCACGAGGTTGACATGCTGACCACAGGGCCAGGTTTTTTCAAGACGCTGCGCGTACCGCTGTTCGAAGGGCGAACGTTCGCCGCGGAAGACTTCGAGCGTGCGGCCGAGGCCGGCGCGACGTCAAAATCTGCGGCGGCGAAGCAGCCAAAGACCGGGGCCGTGCCGGCGCGTGCTCCCGCGTCAATTCCGATCATTGTCAACGCTGCATTCGTTCACGCGTATTTTCCGCGCGAGAATCCTTTAGGGAGGCTGATCTCTCAAGATGCTGACG
>JBOGJX010000347.1:0-2562 GCA_050745285.1 Terriglobia bacterium | reverse complement strand
CACAGGTTCATCAACGATCTGCCGCTCACCAGCCGCTCGGTGTACGACTTGGCGCAGCTCGCGCCCGGCGTCTCTCAACCGGGCGGGCGCGCGTTTGGCTTGAGTGGGGGCGAAACGAACTTCGTCTACAATGGGGGCCGGAACTCCACCGCGGACATCCTGGTGGATGGCGTCAGCCAGACGAGCTTTGAACAAAACAGCGGCGTGACCAATGCGCTTTACACCCCCGAGGTCGACGCGGTCCAAGAGTTCAAAGTGCAGCAGAACACGTATAATGCTGCTGTCGGCTACGGCAGCACGGTGCTCAACGTGATCTCGAAGTCCGGAACGAATCAGTTCCACGGCAGCCTGTTCGAATTCCTGCAGAACTCCTCGCTCAACTCCAATAACTTTTTCAACAATGCGAATGGCGTGCCGATAACTCCCTCGAGGCAGAATCAGTTTGGAGGGACATTTGGCGGGCCCATCCGCAAGAACAAGACGTTTTTCTTTCTCGACTACCAAGGCACCCGGTCAAGCCGGTCATCCACCCAGAACGCCGGCGTGCCCAGCATGGCGGAGCGGAAAGGTGATTTCAGCGAGGTCTGCACGCGCGTTGGCGGGACCTTTAATGCGCAAGGCCTTTGCTCTAATCCGAACGGCCAGATCTGGGACCCCTACAGCGGCGTATTCAACAACAAACTCAATGGCCCGCTCCGCAGCGCCTTTGTCCCCGGCAATAACCTTGCAGCCTACATCAGCCCTGGAAATCCCAAGCTCGCGGGCACGCCTTATGAGCCGGCTCCAGTGGCGGGGAACTTGATCGATCCGGTGGCGTTCAAGATGATGCAGGACTTCCCGCTGCCCAATGTGGCCGTGGGCACGCCTGCCTACGATTATCAGAACAACTGGATCGGGTCGGGTAGCAGGCCCGACAGCGATAACGTCTTCGACGTGAAGATCGATCACCGGCTGAGCGATGCCACCATGTTGACGGGACGCGTCTCGCGCGACTCCTACAGCGGCCTAAGCGGCGCGGTCTGTTTCCATAACTCCGCCGATCCGTGCACGTCCGGCCCGTCATACGGGAATGAATGGTCGGGCTCGCTGAGCTTCAACCACACGTTCACCCCCACTTTGATCTTGACTGCGACCTACGGCTACGCGCGCGCCGCGAATAATGACGGGGGCGTGGCACAGCTTTTCCCGAGCTTCAATCCGGTCACCACGCTCGGTTTGCCACCCTACATTTTGACTTCGGGATATTTAGCCACGCCGGATATCCGGCTCGGCAACGGCTATCAGCAAGCCGGCGAAGGCGCCCTGGGGTCGCGTCCATTCTCCATCTTGCACCAAAGGTTTGATACCCACACGCTCGACGTCAGCCTGGAAAAAATGGCAGGGCAGCATGAGCTCAAATTCGGCTACGAGGGCCGCATGCACATCACCAGCTTTATCCAGGTCGGAGAGGCGGAAGGGCAATTCAGTTACTCGCTTACTGGCACTTCGCAGACGCCCAGGAATGGCACGGGTGGCGACGCGCTCGCGTCCTTTCTGATCGGCTTCACGCAAGGAGGAAACCCGTACGAGGTCGACCCCGCCGTTACCACGCAGAATTTCGCGCACGCATTCTATTTTCAGGACAACTGGCACGCCACCAGCCGGCTGACCGTCGATATCGGACTCCGCTATGAATTAACCCTTCCGCGCACCGAACGATACAACCGGCAGAGCTGGGTCGACCCGACAGTGACGTCACCGCTACAGGTTCCGAATGCGCCAAAACAATCAAACTTCCAGCCACTTAAGGGGGGACTCGTCTTTGCCAGCAACAGCGATCGGACTCCGTACCTTACGGACTACAACAACTGGGGTCCGCGCGTCGGCATCGCGTATCGCACTTTCAAAAATACCGTGATCCGCACCGGTTACGGCATCTTCTACGATCCCATTAAGGGGGCCGCGGCGGGCACGGGGGGCGGCGGCTTCCAGGGCTACAAACAACAGACTTCGCAGACCAGGACCTATCAGAACGACGGCGCAACGCCCTTTGCCCCGCTTTCGAACCCCTTCCCGCTCGGCATTGAATTGCCGCCCGGAAACTCGCAGGGGTTATTGACGAGCATCGGCCAGGGCATCAGCGGCTCGATCCAAAACTGGAACATGACGCCGTACATGCAGACGTGGAACTTCGGCTTGGAGCATGTATTCCTGGGCAACGTTCTTGTGGACCTGAATTACGTCGGCACGAAGGGAACACACCTGTATTATGGCAGCGCCGGCAGCTTGAATTTTCTCGGCCCGTTTGTTGAGACGGCAACTCCCGCCGAAATCACCGCGCTCAACGCGCACGTTCCGAATCCCTTCTACGGCGTCATTACGGATCCGAATGCCAGCCTTTCGTCCTCTACCGTACGCGCCAGCCAACTACTCCTGCCCTATCCCGAATTTACCGGGTTCTCCGGAAACGATCCGCCGTGGGCGAATTCCGTCTATAATGCGCTGCAACTCACGGTAGAGAAGCGATTCTCCCATGGACTACAGTTGCTCGGCACCTACGTCTGGTCGAAGTCTCTCGATGAT
>JBOGJX010000346.1:0-3879 GCA_050745285.1 Terriglobia bacterium | reverse complement strand
AGTGGGGCCGCTACCTGCGTGCGCCCAACTTTTATTTCGAAATCATGCGTGAGTTTGGGCATCGATTTACGCGGCTCTGGGAAGTAGCGACTATCAAGCGCGGGATTACGAGCGGTTGTGATGCGTTCTTCATGCCGCGCGACGTTTCCGCTAGGCTGTTGGAAGGAAACCGGAGCGAGTTGGAATGGCAAACGCTACCTTTAATGCGCCGATGCAAACGGGCAGACGTTGAAAGCGGGAAATTGGTGATTGTTCGCTGCGGGGATGGCACGTTGCATCCCGTAGAAAAGGAGTTTGTACGGCCCGAAGTCCACAGCTTGATGCAGGTAGACCGCCCGGTTGTGACTCCCAACCAGCTTGACCGCGTGGTGCTATGGGTTAACCAGAAGCTGAGTGAGATTAAGGGAACATATGCGCATCACTACATCATTTGGGGAAGTAAGCAGACATTTGCGTCGAAGAAATCAAAACCCGTCCCAGTGCCCGACCGCGCTACAGTCGCCGGACGAGATCCCTGGTACGATCTAACGGGTCTCGAACCTGGTCTCGGCTTTTGGCCCAAAGCGCAAAAATACCGACACATCATACCCGCAAATCCATATCAGCTAAATTGCAACTGCAACCTCTATGACCTGCACTTGATTGTCGAAAGGACCGAGTGGTCTCGTGCCCTGATGCCGATCCTAAACTCTACCATTGTAGGCTTTTTCAAGCATTTTTACGGCCGCTACGCCGGGTCAGAGGGCACACTCAAGACTGAAGTTGTTGACGTGTTGATGATGGAGATTCCTTCGCCGCACGGTGCGGGAGCAGATTTAAGCGAACGGATGTCAAAAGCCCTAGAGGCCATCAGCAAGCGAGCGGTTACTCACATGGTTGAACAGCCATTTCTCGATTGCCACACTGAGGAAGAGATGCGGAAGCTGCAGACGAGTTCCTTGGCGTTGCCACTCGAGCTGCAGCGTGCAGATCGGCGTGAATTAGACCTGCTTGTCTTTGAGTTGCTCGGCGTATCTGATTCAACGCACAGGGGTGTTTTGGTTGATCGCCTCTATGCAGAAACGGCCAGCTACTATCGTGAACAGCGAGTGCAGGACATCCGCTCAGGTATTAACAAATCTAAGGGTGCAGGGAGCGGAGACGTACCAGTGCACGACCTGGCGCTTGACGCTTGGAATGAACTTGAGGCGGATTTGAAAAAATCTCTTTCCGACTGGCTTGATGAGCAAACAGGCAGGGCCAAGACGGTTGAGCTTCCGGAAGGTGAGGTTCGGCTGCCTGCCCGCGGCCATTTCTTCGAGGCCAATACCCTCTTTTTTGGAAAAAATCCAAGCGTGAGCCACGTGTGCGCCAGCCGTGCTGAAGCCGAATTGCTTGCGGCCATCGCCCAAGAGGGCCTTCGCGGGTCAGTATCCGTGCCTGCAACGGAAAAAGAATGCGTAATCCTGTCTCGAACTCTGGCAGACCACTTGAAGGAAGCCCGCGCCCGCTTCGATGAACTCGCCCAGGAGCGGGCTGGCACGGACAAGCTGCGCGCGCAGGTTGTAGATCAACTGAACCGATGGTTCATTCATGGCCGCCCTGTATGAGCAAATTTCCAGTATCGGGGTCGCCTGCTGAAAGCTCGGCATTGCACCGGAGCAGCCGGTAGGGAGCTTCGCGGTGGTCGATGAGATTGTAAAGCAGCTTCTCCGCGAGGAAGCAACACGCCTGTCCGTCCCCGAAGCACCCGGTCTGCGTCAGGGGAGATGAATAGGGCATGCAACAATCCCCGGCGAGACTGTTGATGATTAGTTGAAATATACGGCATAATGCCGTACAGTTTCAAACAGGAGATTGGGATGACACAAAATCAGGCGGTCAAAATCCATCGGCGCAGCCGGAAGCAGGAACGGCTTGAGGCCAGGGTAACTCCGGAGCAGAAACGGATGATCGAGCGGGCGGCGGAACTGCGCGGAATCACCGTCACAAACTTCGTCGTCAGCACCCAGAAGGCTGCGGCCGAGACGATCCAAGATTTCGAGATGCTGAGCCTTCGCGATGAGGCGCGGGAGGTGTTTGTGCGCGCCTTGCTGAATCCACCGTCTCCTAACGCGGCAGCGCGGGCGGCGGGTCGGCGATATACGAAGCACATAGGGGTATGATTGCCAGACCGGAACAGACGGCGAAATTTCAGTTCCAGCCGCTCGGACCATCGCACGACCGGGCGGCTGCTCGGCTACGTCCGTTACGACACGGAGGCGGCGCGGGAGGCGATCAACCACCTGTACCGTAACGAGCTGCGCCTGTTTCAGAATCTCTTCATGCCTTCGGTGAAGCTGGCGAAGGAAGAAAGAGCGGGTCGGTTCGCGTCTGCGGCGGCATTATGAAGCACCCCGGACCCCTTTTCAGCGCGTCGTGGCTTCGCCGGTGGCCGACCCCGAGCGGGTGGCGGAACTGCGGCGGCAGCGTGAGAGCTTTGATCCGTTTCAACTCTCGGCCACGATTCGGGCCAAGCTGGAGCAGATTTTCCAACTCAGCACGGACGTTAAAGGAAACGGTGACCTTTCCGGGGCTGCTCCCCAAGGTGAACGAGTCATCGAAAGAAAAGCCCACAGGAGCGCGCGCGCCAAAGCAAAAACCGCGCGCGGAGAAAAAGCAAAAGCTAAAGACAAAGACAAAACCAAGGAGAAAAGGAAAGGAAAAACCGACGACGACGGGTAACATTACAGACTGCAAGATGATTCCTTCCAAAGTAACATTTTTAAATTGCTTGACAGTGGTGGCGTGGAGTTGCGCCTGGTTGTCGAGGCCATTCAACCTCAGGCCGCTGGCGAAGTAAATTAGCGCCTTCTTCTCACTTAGTTGGGCCAACATTTCGGCGGCGGTCTGAAGCGCAGCCAATTGACGATCCGTGTTGAAGATGTTGAACTCACTATCGTCCTGGCCGAACTCAGCGCCAGTATCAGATGTGCTGGCGTCGTCGGTGGCCTCGGCGAATTCCTGACCTTCCCCCACAATCATCGTCTCGAGGATACTCAACAGCCGGTCGCGGTCATCCGTGAAATCAGACAGCACGTCGACGCCGCTTCCCGCATATCTCAGGATGGCCACGAGATCGTCCGGCCCCATCTGGGTCTTGATAAAGTTTTGCGCGGCGGTCAGCGCGCGGATCTGGTCCGCTGGCGGCATGGCGGTCATGTCGAAGTAGAGCGTCAGCAGGCGGCGATCGTTGTATCGACTGCTCCCAGGTGGTTCAGGTGAAATTTGGGTCCGGGCAAGCTGATAATACACCTTCACGTTTGCAGCCGCAGTTTGAGACACAGGCACGGCGCCGGGACGCTGCGGCAGTTGTTCGTACTTGAAGAAACTGATTGTTTGCGGCACACCGTCTTCGGTAACGATGAAATCCTTGGCGACCAGACCTTCAATGGGGTTTCCTTTCTTGTCCTTGACCGCCACGGTTTCGACGACTAACTGGGTGCTGACTTTGAGTGTTGCCGTCCCATTCGGGCGCAAAAGCGCATTCTGACCGACCTGCTGCGCGGCGGCAGACACCGCAGCCAACAGGACGAGCATTGCAATACCGCTTCGCATCATTTTGAAGGCCTCTGGAAATAGCGGCCGTAGCGCAGACCCCCGCCTTTGGGGTCTGCGGCCTTTCTCACGGATAACGGCGCAGAAGCCGCGGACCTGAAAGGCGCAGGTCCGCGCTACCAAATGCTGCTCGTCACTCATCACTCATCGCTGCCTTTCAGAACCTCAAGCGCAGCGTGGTTTGCAGGCTGCGCATGGGATTGGCAGCCAATGGCAATCCATACTGCGCGCTGTTGATGGTCGTATCCCAACGGGTGAACGTGACGTGATTGAGCGCGTTGATCGAGTCGATTCGCAGGTCGA
>JBOGJX010000345.1:0-8858 GCA_050745285.1 Terriglobia bacterium | reverse complement strand
GCCTAGTGCCCCTGCCAACAGGCCTTCGACGAACCATTTGAAGCCGACCGGCGTCTCATAAAGCCGTCGGCCGAGCTTGGCCGCAACACGATCTATCATGCTGCTGCTGACTACGGTTTTCCCCACCGCGACATCCTTGCGCCACTTCGGGCGATTTCCGAACAGGTAGTCGACGCTAACGGAAAGGTAGTGGTTGGGCGGAAGCAGGCCCGCGCCCCGCGTGACGACCCCGTGCCGGTCATGGTCGGGATCGCAAGCGAACGCAATATCGAACTGATCCTTGAGCCCAATCAACCGCCGCATGGCATAGGGAGAAGACGGATCCATGCGGATCTTGCCGTCCCAGTCAACCGTCATGAAGCGGAAGGTGGGATCAACAGACTCGTTCACGACCGTCAGATTGAGACCGTAGCGTTCTGTGATGAGCGGCCAATAATGGACTCCGGCCCCGCCGAGCGGGTCTACGCCAAGCTTCAGCTTCGCGCCGCGGATCGCCTCCATGTCGACGACGCTGCCGAGGTCGTTCACATAGGCATGGAGATAGTCATGTTTGTGCGTGGTTGAGGCTCGGAGCGCTTTCGCAAACGCGGTGCGCTTGACACCGTTTAGGCTGCTCTCGAGCAGCTCGTTGGCCTTGGCTCCAATCCATGCCGTCACTTGCGTCCCGGCCGGGCCGCCGTGTGGAGGATTGTATTTGAAGCCGCCGTCCTCCGGAGGATTGTGGGAAGGCGTGATCACGATGCCGTCGGCAAGCCCGGATTTCCGTCCCCGGTTGTGAGTAATAATGGCGTGGGAGATGGCCGGCGTGGGCGTGTACGGACTGTTTTCCGCAACCATCACCTCCACACCGTTTGCCGCAAGCACCTCGAGAGCGCTGGCGAAAGCGGGTTCTGACAGCGCATGAGTGTCCATTCCGAGGAAGAGCGGTCCGTCAATGTTTTGCTGTTTGCGGTGCAGACAAATCGCCTGCGTGATGGCGAGGATATGCCACTCGTTAAACGCGCAATCGATGGAGGAGCCGCGGTGCCCTGAAGTACCGAATGCGACGCGCTGACTCGGAACGCCGGGGTCTGGGCGCTCGACGTAGTAAGCCGTGACGAGCTTGGGGACATTGACAAGGATTGCTGCTTCGGCCGGCTTTCCGGCCATGGGGCTAACGTTCACTTGCAACCTCGCTGATTGCCGAAATAGTCTCTGTGCATTCTCCTCTTACTCCGGCTCGACGCTGACATCCAACTCTCCGTCAACATGAAGCACCTTCACCGCGACTCGGCGCTCGGTTGTGCGCTCAAATCGCAAGTTCACCGTGGCGTTAGCAACCTTGAGCCGGCGGATCTCAAGGTGTTGGACAGAATCTGGCAGCACAGGGCGCACGATCCGCAGCCGCTTTTCAAATCCTAACGGCACAAGCCCAAGAGCCGATTGCAGCATCATCGGAATAGCTCCGGCAGCCCAGACCTGAGGATGGCAGGCTTCGGGATAGGGGACCGGAACGCCGTAATCCTTGCGCGCAAAACCCGAAAAGAGCTCCGGGAGCCGGTGATGCTCAAAACGCGAAGCAGCTTCAAGGATTCCGCTGAACACACGCTGGAAATCGTCATCCAACCCATACTTCCGCAGTCCAATCGCAATGATGGAGTTATCGTGCGGCCACACGGTCCCGAGGTGATAGCCAATGGGGTTATACCGCCGCTCGTGTTCGGACAAAGTGCGAATGCCCCAACCACTAAACATGTCTTCGCCCATGAGGCGATCGGCCACCAACTTGATTCTATTGGAATCGACGATGCCCGACCACAGCGCCTGGCCCGGATTCGAGGAGATGACGGAGGCCGGCTGGTTGTGGTTCTGAAGCGCCATCGCATAAAAGCTTTTATCCTGCAGCCAGAAATCCTGATTGAAGTGCGACCGCAGTTTCGCGGCCTCCTGAAGAAGTTGGTCCGCGCGGTCCGGCTCGGCCGCCCGCCGGTAAAGGTCCGCCAGGGAAGTCTTCGCTAAATAAACGTAACCCTGCACTTCCACCAGGGCGATTGGTGGCTCCGCGAGGCTTCCGTCTTCATTGACGATGCCATTTCCCGAATCCTTCCAACCCTGATTCGCCAGCCCCTTCTTCGCCTTGCATTTGTACTTAAGGTATCCATCCTTGTCAAGATCACCGTATTTTGACATCCACTCGAGCGCCGCTTCAACGCTGCTCCGCAACTGATGAAACAAGGTCAGATCGCCTGACCAGGCGGCATGCTCGCAAAGCAGGATGAGAAACAACGGTGTGGCGTCCACCGTGCCGTAATACGGCGTTTGCGCGATTTGTTTGGAGTTGGCGAGCTCGCCGCACCGCAGCTCGTGATGAATCTTGCCTGGCTCTTCGTCACGCGACGGATCGACGCGTTGCCCTTGAAACCTGGCCAGCAGGTGGAGCGTTTGGGCGGCGAGGGATGGCGAATAGGCAAGCATCTGCAGCGCGGAAATGAGGCTATCCCTGCCGAACAAGGCGCAGAACCACGGCAAGCCGCCCGCGAAGTAATGGTCTTTATCCAGCGTGCTCCTCAAGATGAGATGATCCGCGAGCGATCGCTCCATCGTCTCAGTGAGCAGCCGGCTATCGCACTCGATCTCGGTATGCTTTGCCGCCCACTCGATAGCCGCGCGGCGCATTGCGTCCTCGACGCTGCCAAAATCGGACTTGGTATAGCCGTGTGGCTGGCCCCGCGCTTCCTCAGACGACTCAGCGAGAACCAGCGATACCCGAATGTCTTGGCTTTCTCCCGGCTTCAAGTGCATCTGAAGCTTGGCGCTGTCATCACTGGTGGGTTCAACATCGGGTAGGAAGTGGATCGCCAGACCTCGATGAATCTTATCTACTCCCTTGTAGGCGAACCTCAGCACTCCGTTGTCCCAAACGGGCGCCCGCAGTTTGCCGGTTCTCTTTCCTTTGCCGCCGCCATGAACGATAAAAATATCCTGGAATCCAGCCTGAAACGTCAGTGAGACCGGGAAGTCGATGGGGTCGATGTCAAAATTGCGAAAGGTAATCCGGTCGAGAAGCGTGAGCTTCCCGGACTCGATGATCCGTTCCCATTTGATTCCAATGCGCCGATTCTTGATGGTGACGCCAGGCGCCGGGGTAAGCTCCGGGTTTGTTAGTTCGAAGATGGCCCTGAAAGATGAGGCTGCGGCGGCCACCAGCCCTTCGGGTTGCACGTTGCCCACTTTCAGTTCGTAACCGTCAAGGAAGCGGCAATCGTGGTAATAGAGGCCAAATCCGTGTTTGCCCCCCAGCGGAACACTGCCATCACGTTTTGCCAGAAAGAAAATGTCCGCGTCTTTCAGGATCACCGCGTTCGTCGTGCTAAGCCGATAGGAAACGGATCGATGGCGCGAACCCTTGGACTTAGCCGCTTGTGCTGACATTTGACCTCCGTTGAATATATTTGACCGTCAAGGAAATTGCTGGTGAATTTTGCGGCTAAGAAGCAGCGAGGGCTCCGCATCCGCGGGCTTCAAGTCTAACAGAATGTTGAAGGACTTTCTTTAGCCGTCATTCTGAGCGAGGCGAAGAATCGGCTTTTGTGTTTAACCGGTTGCTGAATAAGGGCACGAAGCATGTCATTCTGAACCCTTCCGCTCCTCAGAATGACACGCTCGCGGAGTTTTCAGCAACCTGCTAAACCCAAGCCTGGACGCGAGAGATTCGGCTGCTTCGCGGTTTCACAGTGGGGAGCTGCAATACTGGCTATCGCCAGCCGCCGCGCAACTACGGTCGGGGGTATGACGTTTACCGTATCTTCTGAGTCCATCCATATCTCGATCTGGCGCGCACGCTTGTGAAAGTAAGTATCCTCCGGCAGAGCCGGGGGGGAACTCCTGAACGTGTTAGATGGACGTGCTCTTTTAGTGGGACCGAACCTTGCCTGCCGCGCCGCCGGCCGCTGCACGTGCTTTCATGTTCCCGATGTTCGCTGTCCGGATTGGGCTATTTGGCGCTGTTACCGTCCGTATACTGCCGAGTCGTTTCGTGCCCGCAACCGATCTTTCCGAAATGACATCGTCCTGAGGTTTCGAGCCGTAAAATTTGGAAATTTTTGCACCCCACGTGGGATCGGCCATGTTCGGCCAGTGATCTTTATCAAAGCCCGGCGCCCGGCTGAGCCGGTCCTTATCGACTTTGAGAACGAATCGCTTGTCAGCCTTGTCCACGGCGAGAGCGCTCCAGGGAATGGCAAATAACTTATTACCCATGCCCAGGAATCCACCGAAAGAGAGAACGGCATAAGCGATGCGGCCCGCGTCCAGATCAATCATTAAATGCTCGATTGTCCCAAGGTCCTCCTCTTGAAGGTTTACGACCTTATCGCCCGTAAGGGTATCTGCCGCCAAAACTCTTGGCCTGTGCGCAATCTTTGTTGGTGTCATTTTGTTCTTTCCTCTCAGAATCAGAAATTGGACATAATTAAAGCGATGATTACCGTTGCAGTCGGGATCTCGTCTCGAACGTTGGGAATCATGCGAAAGACGGATTTTCAAAGAGCGTTATACTGCCGGAAAATACCGGGCTCCACTCCAGCAGTTTGCTTCCCGGCAGCCTCTTTGCCGGCTTCCACAGCTTCCGCGGCTTGTCCCTTTACCTTGCCGGCCAAATTCCCGGCCTGCGTTTGTAATTTCTTAGCCGCACCGGAGACCTGATCAATGCCACTCCTCGCCGTTTGAGTGAGGAACTCTTGAGTCTCCGTTCCCGACTTCGGGGCATAGAGCATCCCAACAGCAACACCCACCCCAAGACCCGCTATAAAACTCATTCCTGCTTTCATTTAAGCCTCCAATAATCTCGTAATGACCGGTTTGTGATTAAGCCAAACGTCGTGCCCGTACCGCCGCAGTTGGCGTGACCGCAACTTCGGTCGCCTACTTTCCTTTAGAAAACCCCGGCAATCGGGCTGATGCGACGGTATCAGATCGGGATTTGAGTTGTCTGGTCACAAATGCTCACATCAGTCAGTAGCGTAACAACAAAAGGCGCTCTCAGGATCGAGGGGTGTTGTGATCCTTCCCTCTGTTTGCAACCTCGCGCCCGGCCCCCCGCCTGAGACCTGGGAGAAGTGTTTGCACCCTGAATGCGGCGCTTTGACACCGTCCCTTGCGACGGCTGGTTGCCGCGGGCCGGACGGCGGCGGGCGGCAACCTCAGCCGCCTTTACTCAAACGCGGCGCCCGCGATGGACAAAGAACGACACAATGAACAAGATCAAAAAGATGACAAACAGTATCTTGGCGATTCCAGCGGCCGTTCCGGCAATACCCGCAAAACCGAAAATGCCTGCTATGATCGCAATGATCAGAAAGACGATTGCGTAATACAGCATAGTTTCTCCTCAATGTATTGTTGAAAACAAGCCACAGCACCGCTCTCGCCTCGGCTACCATCCGGGACGCACAAAGTCCAGCTTGTTCCGAATCACAATTCGGGACTTCCACCGGTCACGGTACGCGCGAGCGGCTTATCACTCTCTGCGTAGTCGGCGCTGGTTTCCCGGACCGCTGCTATGTCCTCCGCCCCCGTCTGTTTCATCACTTGCCGGGCGCGCTTCGACCATTCAGTGCTGTCGCAGTGTATCGAGACGAGCAAGCCGCCCGCTAAACGGGGGCTAATCGTGCAGGAGGACGTTGAGGAGTGAGTTGTGGACTTTCAGGTTGCCGTTGTATTCAATAAAGCCGCGCTTCCTGAACTTATTCATGAAGTGACTCACCCTGGACCGCGTGGTGCCAATCATGTCAGCAAGGGTTTCCTGGCTGACCATGGAGACAACGGGCTCCGGTTTCGCTTCCTTGCCATAGCTTGCCATAAGCAGTAACGCCCGCGCCAGCCGCTTCTCGACGGAGTTGAAGAGCTGATCCACCAAGTCCTCCTGGATCCGGATGTTGCGCGAGAGCAGATGGGAAATGAATGCTCCGGCAAACTCCGGTTTTTCGTGGAGCAAGCTGATCATCGCGTTCTTCGCCAAGCGGGTGATTGTCGGCCGTTCCAGGGCCGTGGCGGTCATCGTGCGCACGGGCTGTCCGGCAAGAGAACCTTCGCCAAAAAAACTGCCCGGATCGAGTATGGCGATGACGGCTTCTTTGCCGCGCCTGGAGAAGACGGTGAGTTTCACCTTGCCTTTCTGAACGTAGAATACCGCATCCGCCGCGTCCCCTTGGGAGAAAACGACTTGTTTATTTGGGTACTCCACGGTGGTCTTCCCGGCGCTGATGGTCGCCAGGAGGGCTTCCGGATCGAAAGAGAAGGTCTGCTTATTTGTCATAGAAACCTTTGCGCGTTTCAGCCACACTAACCACCACGCGGCGCAACAAGACGATTGTGCGCGCCGAATTGCCGCCGCTTGAATCCTACGATCACTCATGGTTTGGCGTCTGTGCAAAAGTGCTCACCTTTAGCGGATCAGTTCAGGCCGCCGTATGCCCCTGATGACTGTGAGCAATTAGGGACAGACATCTCGATGCGCCGTTTGTTAGGCTGCATTGAAGGGCGAACGCAGCCCGCTGAAAACACTTCAGGAGGAGTTATGAAAAAGGTTGTTTTGAGTTTAGCGGTTTTCTCGGTGTTCCTGATATTCGCGGCGTGCTCCGGGCAGAACGGCGCGAATGCGAACAATCAAGGCCAGAACAAGTCGTTCACCGGCGAGATTATGGACAGCGAGTGCGCCCAAGTGGGTTCGCACGATGCCGCGATGAAGACGAACGGAACCAATAACGCCAAGTATTGTACGTGGGCCTGCGTGAAAGCAGGGGCAAAATTTGTGCTCTACGACGCGGCGAACAAAACCACGTACCAGCTTGATGATCAGAGCAAAGCTGGTGAATTCGCCGGGCAGCAGGTAAAAGTGACCGGAGCGTACAACGCATCGACTCAGACCATCCATGTCGGAACTATGGAAGGAAGCGGCGGCGGTGATTCCGGCTCATAGCAGACCTCATGCTTCTTTCGGCGCACACCCGAAATAAAAATGGCGGGATGGCGCGCTGTTTGCCGTGCAGTTTTGTTTAGGCGCATTAGTTCGTCATCTTTCTTAAGGAGGAGAAATGACTGCTGACTATGACTTGTCACAACTTGAGACCTCTCAGGCCAACCTGTGGATTCTTCTCCAAGCCGACGTCATCCGCGCGGAGATTCTCGCTGACCAGTCGGAGCGGCTGGCATTTACTTACTTCGGAAGGCCGCATCATCATGACAACCTCTCGGAGGCTTCTATGGTCGTCACAGTGATCACCGGCGCATGCGCCCGCCCATCCGCGCGACAAAACTGACCTGAGACGCACCCCATGGCTTGGTCTCTCGACCCAAACCAGCGCCTAAGAGATTCGTGGAGCGCGCGCGAGCTGGATACTCGAATGAAGCCTCATTTTCAATGCCTGTTGGCCGGGGATCAACTCCGTAAATCTCAAGGGCGCTGGCATCGCAATCAAGAATCCTGGGTAGTGCTGCAGTTTAAAACTCACCTGTTCTAAATTGAACTGTATTGCTTCACTCTCGATGACATCAATGGTGTATGCCCAAAAAGAAAACAAAAAAAGAATCTGCCAAAACGATCCTCTCCCGCGTCAAGAAAGAGATGGCGCAGCCCCGCGTCGCTCAATCCGCCCGGAAAGAAGCTTGAACTAGATTGCAGCAAGGGTCAGAGAGACCAACTCAGCGCTTCGCCTATCGTGCGGCAAGGCGCCGCAATCTGGTATGACACGGATATTCATCTCTTCGGCCGCGTCTCGGCTGGAGGCGCAAGAGCTTATCGTCAATCCTGAATCTATTGGACAACCTTTTTGGGACTACTGTTCTGGATTATAATACCTCACCATGTCCCAAGCCACCCCCGTTCCTATCCCAGCGCTGAAGAAAGCCGGGCTCTTCTGCTCCTTATCCGAAGACGAATTGAACTTCCTCGCCGATCGGGTTGTGTCTCGCCGATGCGAGGCCGGCAAAGGGATCTTCTTTGAAGGCGATTCGTGTGAAGGGCTGTACCTGATTGAATCAGGGACGATCAAGATTTTCGAAGCCTCACGGAGCGGGCGCGAGCAGATATTGAGCTACGAGGGTCCGGGATGTTCCCTGGGAGAACTGCCGATTCTGTATGGCGGGAAATATTCTGCCTCCGCGGCGGCCGTGACGGATGCCGAGTTGCTTCTTGTCCGAACGGAGGATCTACGGGAATTGTGCCTCCGGCACCCGGAAGTGGCTGTGAAGCTCCTGGAGACACTCGCCTCGCGGCTACGGCACGTCCTTGGGATCGTCGAACAGTTATGCTTTAGCACCGTGCGCCAGCGCCTCGCGGCGCTCCTCTTGCGCTTGGCGAGGCGGGACGGGAAGCGAACAGCTCGCGGCGTCGAATTCATGCTTATCGATGATAACCGGAAACTCGCTGCGCAGATCGGAACGGTCGCTGAACTCGTGTCGCGGAACCTGGGGTTGCTCGAAGCCGGTGGTATTATCAAGCGAAAAGGTAGAAGCGTGATTGTGCCGGATTTCGGGCAGCTCGAAGCAGCCGCAAAAGATTCGGAATAGTCCCGCGCCGCGGCCTGAGCCCTTTCGCCGCCGATGGCCGCCCGAATGTCGTAGGGGCGCCGCTTGCCGCGCCCTCAACGCCAGGCTCATGGTTAGGAATGAAAGCGTTGGGCGCAGGGGAAGCAGCGCTTCCCGTCAGCGCCCCCCCTACGAAACACCGCAGACTACCCCAAGAACCTTTGACTTTAGTCATTGACCAAGGATTTTCCGAATATCTACAATAGCAACCCATTCGGCCATCCGCCCAGGATTGAGGCGGTCGCACATTTCCTCTTTTGAGGAGAGCTCTTATGGCACGCAAGGGGACATTA
>JBOGJX010000344.1:0-6021 GCA_050745285.1 Terriglobia bacterium | reverse complement strand
CCCACCCCATGACCCGGAATCGCATTCGGGAGTTTGGACTGGACCATTATTTTGACTGGAGTGGTGCGCGCCACAAGGATACTTCTGTCGGCGCCGGAAATAGCCGCGCCGCCATTCTCCTTACGGAGCCGCTGGGCTATTTGGATTTCTTGTGTCTTATGAACCACGCCGCCCTGGTGGTCACCGACTCGGGGGGTATTCAGGAGGAAACCACTTGCCTGGGGGTCCCGTGTGTCACCGTCCGGGAAAATACCGAGCGGCCAGTGACAATGACGGAGGGAACCAACCTCCTCGCGGGTGTGAAGGCGCCGGGAATCCTGGCTTCGGTCGCACGTCAATTGCACGTTCGGCGGAAAGGGAATATACCCGAAAAATGGGACGGGCATGCTGCGGAGCGGATTGTTGCGATCATGGCTTCCAGCGCCGGAAGCGCGAAGCCTGGGCCAGGTGGGCCCGTTTGTTCAATCGCTGACACTGCTGCATACGGCTCACGCGCCATTTCGCAGTAGTTCCCCTTTGGCTTACAAGGAATGTCGATTGAATGCGCGAGCAGAAGGGCAACGTTCATGTCACCTGAAATCTACGATCTGACCACGGGGTATTATTGAGGATTACATAATATAGTGACGCTGCGCGAGGTAGCGCCGCCGTCCCGGCGGCAGGCGGTGGGGCGCCCCAACTCCAGCGGTGATGTGGGCGATATGCCTGCGTAACAGCCGGCAAGATGCCGGCGCTACGAATTCTGATGTCACTATCATATGTAATCCTCGATAGCACGCGCATACGCAATCTTGCTGTTCGTCGATGCTTCTCTTCTGATTCCTTTCGGACAAGCTGTCTCATCCATCATCCAAACGTGCAGTGAGTCTCACAGTCTGTCGCAGGAAGAGAGGAAGAGGGGCAGATTGGCAATGTCAGGCTTGTCCAAATTACGTTCGAGATCTTTGGACGCGACCTGCGGCATAGACACCATTTCCGCCGGACTGTTGAGCTAATTTGGACAGCCCTGGATTGGCTATGTTGGCTTTGAACCGTTGCCCAAGTTGTTCTTTGCTGATCTCGTGGACCACCATATTACTCTAGACCAATCGGCCTGCACCACGGAAGGTAGACCCGAGTCATCAGGCAATGTACTGGCTGACTATTACCGTTGTCCTTCAGGCTCCGTGCTTTATCCACCGGGGGGCCAATCGGCGAAGCCTCCAGGGTATTTCCGGCTGGGCCATGACACGATCTGCTACGGGAGGCTCTCATCCGGCGCGACCAGCAAAGGCCCGGAGGGAGACCTCAAAGATGCCCACGAACGGGTGGTCATGGCGGCGGATGGAATTAAGCTCCCCTTCGATCCCAGTGAAGTGATCGAAAATCTACGGCGGGAGCGCTACAGCGCACACTTTCGCGAAGAGGGGCGAATCTTTAATGACATGGCGCGGAAGGCCTACTACACCCTGCGGCCGCTCCTGGGAGTTTCCGCACGCCGGCATCTTCAGAAAGTAAGACTACGGGGCTGGCAAGAGATTAGCTTCCCGGCTTGGCCCGTCGATACCACGGTAGAGCGCATCCATCAGAAGCTGCTTGCCTTGGCGCTCCGGGCGCAGGGCATGGAGAAGATTCCCTTCATCTGGTTCTGGCCGGAAGGGCATTCAAGCTGCGCTATCATAACACACGACATCGAGAGCTCCTTAGGGCGGGATTTTTGTTCCCGCTTAATGGACCTAGATGAGTCCTTTGAGTTCTACAGTGCCTTTCAGGTGGTGCCGGAGAACCGCTACTCCGTTTCTAAGGGTTTTCTGAACAATATCCGACGCCGGGGCTTCGAGGTAAACGTTCACGATTTGAAGCACGACGGCCGTCTTTACGCTGATCGTGCGGAGTTCCTGCGCCGGGCGAAGCGAATCAACGACTACGCCCGGGAATACGGGGCCCAGGGGTTTCGCTCCGGCATTCTTTACCGGAATGCGGACTGGTATGATGCTTTCGAATTCTCTTATGACATGTCGCTTCCCAACGTGGCGCACCTCGACCCGCAACGCGGCGGCTGCTGCACGGTGATGCCATACTTTATCGGTAAGCTCGTTGAACTTCCTCTAACCTGCACGCAGGACTACACGCTATTTCATATTCTCGGCGACTACTCAATTGACTTATGGAAGAAGCAAATTGACCTGATCAGGGAGAACTTTGGACTCATCAGCCTTATTGTTCATCCCGATTACGTCGTGGCGGAGCGAGCCCTGGATTCGTACCGGGCGCTGCTGAGCTACCTTTCGCAATTGCGAGCAGAGGGTAACGTTTGGACGCCTCTTCCTAGGGAGGTCGCTACTTGGTGGAGGGAGCGAAGCAAGATGGAGTTGGTTTATGAAAGCGGCAAATGGCGGGTGGAGGGTTGCGGCAAAGAGCGAGCGCTAGTGGCCTACGCCTCACTCGACGGAGACGAAGTGACTTACAGTTTTGACAGTTGAAGAAAAGAGAGACGATTACGGCTGACTTTGCCCTTCACCGAAATGACGCCGCCCCGCAGCCAATGACAAAGATATCTGGCAAGGTGCTCGATGGGAATATATACGCAGACGGGGAGTATCTGCGAAGGAATCCCCTATGGCATGCCGATGAGTCCCCGTTCAAAGTTACCCAAATCGTCCGAATGTTGCAGAAGAATCACCTCGAGCCGAAAACCATATGCGAAATCGGGTGCGGAGCGGGGGAAGTGCTTAAGCTGTTACAGGACAGGATGGACAGAGCCTGCCATTTCTGGGGTTACGACATCTCGCCGCAGGCCTTGGAAATGTGCAAGAACAAGGCAAACGAAAAGCTCCAGTTCAAACTAGCGGATATCAGTCAGGAGGAAGACACGTTCTTCGATTTGATCCTGGTCCTCGACGTCGTCGAACACGTTGAAGATTACTATGGCTTTCTTAATGGAATCCGGCGTAAGAGCGATTTAAAGATCTTTCATTTCCCCCTTGATTTGAGCGTGCAGGCAGTGGCCCGCAAGCGCGGCCTCCTGACACGCCGGGAGCTCTTCGGACACATCCAGTACTTTACCAAAGAGACGGTCTTGGAAACGCTAAAAGACGTGGGCTATGAGCTCCTGGACTATTTTTACACACCTCGATGCATTGAACTCGCAAAGCAAACTATCCAGAAAGTGGCTTTGCTGCCCAGGAAGATCTGCTTCGCGGTTCATCAGGATCTAACCGTTAGGATTCTAGGGGGATACAGCCTGTTAGTCTTGGCCAGATGAGGGCCAGATGAGGGCCAGATCAAGGAAGACTCGGCTGAGTTGTTCATCAGGTTTTGAAAGTGGAACAGCGATGACTGCTTGCGACGTGGCGATTATCGGCGCCGGACCTTACGGCTTATCGGCGGCCGCCTACCTGCGCACAGTCAAGGGTCTGGAGCTTCGGGTGTTTGGCGAGCCCATGTCCTTCTGGGACCGCAACATGCCAGTCGGGATGCGCCTCCGTTCGAGTTGGAGCGCAACCCAGATTGCCGACCCGGATAGTTCGATGACGCTCGAAGCGTATCAGGCAGAATGCGGCGCCCTGTTTTCCGCCCCAGTGCCACTCGATCGGTTTGTCGAATATGGGCTGTGGTATCAGGGTAAAGCGGCGCCTGATCTCGACAGGAGGAAGATTACTCGCGTCGAGTCCGATCCAAAGGGCTTCCGGCTGACTCTCCAAGATGGAGAGGCTTTCGTGTCACGCCGGGTGGTCGTCGCCGGCGGCATCCTCCCATTCGCATCACGTCCGCTAGAATTCCGAGGCCTTCCATCTTCGCTCGCGACCCACACGTCCGAGCACCATGACCTCCTGAAGTTTACCGGGAAGCGCGTGCTCGTGGTCGGCGGCGGCCAGAGCGCACTCGAATCTGCCGCTCTGCTTCATGAGGCCGGCGCTGAAGTTGAAGTCATCGCGAGGGCGCGCCGCATTCACTGGCTTCAGGGATGGGCTTCCAAGACGCTGCACCGGCGGCTGGGCAAATTCATTTCCCGTGTTCTCTACGCTCCCACGGATGTTGGCCCGGCTGGCGTGAGCCAGTTAATGGCCCGACCGGATCTGCTTAGGCGTCTGCCCCGGGGACTTCAGGACAAGCTGAGGACGCGGTCCGTTCGGCCCGCCGGCGCGCGTTGGCTGGTTAAGCGGCTCGAGGGGACGATGATCACGCTTGGCGGCTCGGTTGTTTCCGTTGCTCCGGCCGGCGATCGAGTGAAGGTTAGGCTGGACGATGGAAGCGAGCGAATCGCAGACCACATCCTTCTGGGAACCGGTTTCCGCGTCGACGTTTCCAAGTATGATTTCCTCTCCCGTGAACTCGTGGAGTTCGTACGTCGCTTCGATGGTTATCCTTGCCTCAAGGAAGGGCTCGAAACCTCAGTGCCCGGCTTGCATATCCTCGGCGCACCGGCTGCTTGGAGCTTCGGCCCGCTGATGCAATTTGTCTCAGGCACTCGCTATGCCTCGCGATCGCTGCTGCGGTGCATCGCCGGGATCGCGCCCACAGTTGAGCAACGCCAGCCGGAAGCGTTCTCTTCGGAGCTTTGCGGCTGCGGCTAACCAAGCGGTGAATGGAGACTTCGTTTCCATCATTTTGAATTAGCTTGGTTGGTGCAATTCCAGAAGCCACTGTCAAACAGCGGATGGCGCCAACAAACCAGTTTCGCAACATAGTGTGCTGCTCTATAGTAGTCCATTCTAAAGATAACCCGCAGGCTGTCAAGTGTACTTAGGTACCATTTTCATATGGTTTTCAGTGGCAATTTTAGAAGCGCCCTGGTCCACCCTTTGATTTCGGCTCGCCCGCGCTGGAATCGACAAGTGACAAAAAAGCGTAGCGGCGCTTGGCGTAAAGGGCCGATCCAACCCAAAGCAGTCCATCATTATGTGTGTATATGAAATCGATCCACTGCGGGACAGACGGTGGGAGGCGTTCGTCGAGCGGCACCCTCACAGTTCAGTTTTTCACAGTCCGAGATGGCTTCGAGCATTACAACGCGCCTATGGTTACGAACCGGTTGTCATTTCGACCTGCACGCCAAGACAGGATTTGACGAATGGGCTTGCGTTTTGCCGAGTCAAAAGCTGGCTCACCGGGCGCCGGTTTGTTTCATTGCCCTTCTCCGATCATTGTGAGCCCCTGGTTGATAAGACAGAGGATTTAATCCTTCTCATGACGCATCTAAGGCGGAAGGTAGAACAGGGCAAATGGAAGTATATTGAGATCAGGCCGCGATACTTGAGTTTTTCTGATCATGCATTCCTACCGCAACAAGAAGATTTTCTCTTTCATTCGCTCAGCCTCAAAGCAGGCGCGGAAACGCTCTTTTTAAGCTTCCACAAGAGCAGCGTGCAAAGGAAGATTCGGCGGGCAGAGCGCGAAGCTCTTCGATATGAGGACGGGGCTTCTGAACGCCTTCTAAATGAATTTTACAAACTGCAGGTAGCCACGCGGAAGCGGCAATATCTGCCGCCTCAGCCACTCTGCTGGTTTCGGGCGTTGGTGGCTAGCTTTGGAGAAGAACTCCGGATTCGCATGGTGTCTTCGGCCCACAAACCCATCGCGGCGATGTTGACTCTTTCGCACAAGAAATGCGTCACATACAAGTACGGATGCAGGGACGTTGGCTGTAGCAATCTAGGGGGGACGCAACTCCTCTTCTGGAAGACAATCCAAGAGTCAATTCGTGATGGGTTCGAGGAGCTTGACTTGGGGAGGTCGGACCCTCGTCATCAAGGTCTAGTTGACTTTAAGGAACGCTGGGGAGCACAAAGGTCAGGTTTGACTTACTGGCGCTTTCCAATTGTGAAGCATAATCACGGGATTTCGCGGGCAACCCGGCTAAGAGAGCAGATAGTGCCTCTGGCCTCTGATTTCTCCCTTGTGGCGATCGGCAGTCTTCTATACCGCCATTTGGGGTAGCCATCAGTTACTGGGCGCCTGCTGGGAAAATTCGATCAGGACGATGGAAGGGCACGGTTTTAACCGTGCCGTAACGCGCTCCCCATTCCCGCTGTCTCCCGC
>JBOGJX010000343.1:0-6014 GCA_050745285.1 Terriglobia bacterium | reverse complement strand
ATATCGGGAAGCGCCTTTAACGGCACGGTTGAAACCGTGCCCTTTCGTATTTCCTGGAATGTTTGTGAATAATGCGGCCTTGGGCGCAGCAAGCAGCGCCCCTACGAAACGTTAATTGGCGAGGCAGCGCCCCCGCGAGACGCCAAGTAGCGAAGCAACGCCGCTACAGCATTCGAGTAGACGCATGAAACCTCTCTGCCCCATTTGCCGACGGGAACTCCCGATGGGAAAGAACCTATTTCGCCCCTTTTGCAGCGAGCGCTGCCGGATGATTGACCTGGATAACTGGCTGGCAGGCCGCTACCGGATTTCGCCGCCGGCGGCAGCCGAGCCGGACGATGACGGGGATGGCGCGGCAGGTGACGCCTCCGAGACCGACTTTGAGTAAGCCGCAGGCGGGGAGTAAGCCGCAAGCCGAGAGGATCCCGAGCGCGGCAGTTCACTTGGCAACGGTCGGCCCGGCCGGCCATTCTCCCATCGCCCCCGGAACCGCCGGATCGCTGGTGGGCTTGGCGCTGGTCGAGATCATCCAGCGGCTGCCTATTGGGCGTAGTGGATTCGATGCCGTGGTCGCGGCCTTGATTGTGGCAGTTTACGTGGGTGGGGTTTGGGCGGCGGGCCAGGCGGAAGGTTTTTACGGAATGACGGACCCCGGCGCGGTGGTGATTGACGAGGTCGCGGGCCAGATGGTGGTTTTTCTGGCGCATCCCGCGCCCGGCCTGGTTGCGTTAGCGGCCGGATTCGTGCTTTTCAGAGTCTTCGACATTGTGAAGCCCTTTCCGGCGCGACGCGCGGAGCACCTGCCCGGCGGCTGGGGCATCATGACGGATGACATCGTAGCGGGCGCGTATGGCGCGGCCGCGTTGTTTTTGCTGGGATTCGTATTGCGATGAGTTTGTGGAAGAAGCCCGATAAGCCGGAACAAGCTATGCAAAAGCAGGGTCCAGTTCATGGCCCGCTTCACGGAAGACCGATGATCACGGAGATTACTCCGCGGGCAGCGATCTCCGGGGGCGAGGTTACAATCCGTGGCAGTGGGTTCACGGAGAACGGCCGCACGCGGCCGCTGGTGCGCTTTGGCGACCGTCCCGCGAGTTTGCTGATGAGTTCTCCCGGCCGCTTGGTGGTGCGCGTGCCTGACGGCGTGGTAAGCGGTGATTTGACCGTCGATAGCGGGTCTGCCGTGAGCGCTCCCGCGGCAGTCACGGTGGGTCTTCATCTCGCGGAGAACCTGCATCCCGTGGCGAATCCGGCCGCCGATGCGGCGGGCAATGTGTTCACCACACTGAGCGGCAGCCGGGGGCAGAAGACCGCGGTTTCGGTTTACAAGATCACTCCGAACCATACGGCAATCAACTTCCTGACGGACCTCGCGAACCCGACCGGTTTGGCGTTTGATCGCGACGGCCTCCTCTATGTTTCAAGCCGCTTGGACGGCGCCATTTACCAGGTGACGCCGGATGGCCGCCGCTCGGTTTACGCCGAAGGCATGGGCATCGCCACGGGCATTGCCTTTGACCACGAGGGTGACCTTTATGTCGGCGACCGAAGCGGAACCATTTTTAAAATCGGCCGCGACCGCCAAATCTTCGTGTTTGCCACCATCGAACCTAGCGTTTCCGCCTATCATCTCGCCTTTGGCCCGGACGGATGCCTTTATGTGACCGGTCCCACCACATCTAGCTTCGACCAGGTGTATCGCGTTTCGCCCAAGGGCGAAGTTACGGCTTTCTACCGGGGCTTGGGGCGTCCGCAGGGCCTCGCCTTTGACGCGAAGGGTAACCTCTACGTTGCCGCGTCACTGGCAGGACTTCGCGGCGTGGTGCGCCTCGCGCCGGACGCCGCAGCGGAGCTCGCGGTTTCCGGACAAGGTATTGTGGGTCTCGCCTTTACGGTGCGCCGTACCATGGTCGTGGCTTCAAACACATCCCTTTATGAGCTCTCGACCGGCATTGAGGGGATGAAGTTGCCGGTGGGAAGCGCATAAAGCGGTCAGCCTTCAGCAGTAAAAGATAGAATGAGATTGATCGTGATTCCTGGGTGGCGCACACGCCGCGCTTTTTCTGATGTGTGCGGGCATATGCTCCGTCACCCTCCGCGTTCCGCTCACCCGGCCCTGGCGGGCCACGCGCTCCCAGTGGGAGAGCGCTGGGATCTTTGGAGAATGGGTGATTCCCATACGCTCGATTTAATAGTTGTTGGCTGATAGCTGACGGCTGATCGCTGATTACTATGGACGCCGAAATTATCGCCGTGGGTTCCGAAATGCTCACCCCCTACGGGCGCGATACAAACTCCCTCTATCTCACCGCCAAGTTGAATTCCCTGGGCATCGAGGTGCGCTACAAGACCATCGTAGGCGACGACCACGACCGCCTGGCAAACGTGATCCAAGCTGCTTTGCAGCGTTCGGGCTTGATCATTCTCACCGGTGGCCTTGGCCCGACAGAAGATGACATTACGCGCGGCGTGCTTTCAAAGGTCACTGGACGCCCACTGCGGGAGAACGCTGAGATCCGGAAACGGATCGAAAAGCGGTTCGAGCGCCTGGGCCGGAACATGCCGCCGAATAATCTGCGGCAGGCTTTGGTGCCTGAGGGCGCCGAGTGGCTGGAGAATCCAAATGGCAGCGCTCCGGGCATCTGGCTTGGGCACGGGGAGACGCTGATCATCCTCTTGCCTGGCCCTCCATGGGAGTTAGAGGCGATGTTCGAAGCGTCTTGCATGCCTCGCCTTGCAGCCTGCCGCGGGCCCGAGCATATTCGCACGCGGGTATATAAGGTGATCGGGTTGGCGGAATCCGAGGTGGACCGCCGCATTGCGCCGCTTTACACGGCGTACACAAACCCTGTTACCACCATCTTGGCGAAGCTGGGCGAGATCGAGGTCCATTTGCGGGCCAGGACTCCGAGCGATGAGGAGTCCGAGGGCCTGCTCAATGAGCTTGGCGACAAAATCGAGTTGATTCTGGGGGACCATGTTTTCTCGATCCGCGGCGAAACGCTCGAAGAAGTGGTGGGCATGTACCTTGTGATGAAACAGATGACGGTGGCCGCGGCGGAGAGCTGCACGGGAGGGCTGCTCAGCCAACGTCTGACGTCCACCCCAGGAAGCTCAAACTTTTTTCTGGGCGGTGTGGTTTGCTATAGCAATCCGCTTAAGACGAGCCTTGCGGGTGTGCCAGCGGCGGTCATCGAGGAGCACGGAGCGGTTTCAAAACAGGTCGCCCAGGCGTTGAGCGAAGGCATCCGAAGGCGGGCTGAGTCTTCCATCGGCATCGGTATCACGGGCGTTGCCGGGCCCGGAGGCGGCGCCCCGGAAAAGCCCGTGGGCCTCGTGTTCATTGGTTTGTCAGACGTTCGAGGCACGACTGTGCGGGAATTCCGTTTTCCGGGTAACAGAGAGCGTGTCCGCTACTGGGCGGCGCAGATGGCGCTCGAAATGATCCGCCGACGGGTAAGAGATTGAGAGCATTTGCCGCCATTGATTTGCCGGAAGCGTTGCGCGCCGAATTGGGGCGCCGCCAAGCCCTGTTCCGCTCTTCGCTGGTGAAGGTCCAGGAGGATGGCAATATCGGAGTGCGATGGGTGCATCCGGAGGGAATCCACCTGACGTTGAAATTTCTGGGCGAACTTCCGGAGATAAAGTCCGCGCAAGTCATCGCAGCGCTTTCCGCACTTGGAGCCTTCCCGCGTTTCAATGTGGAGATTCAGGGATTTGGCTTCTTCCCAGATTCTCGGAAGCCGCGCGTTTTTTGGGTTGGGGTTATCGCGCCGCCCTCGCTCGCCGAGCTCGCTGCAAGGGTTGATGCAGCGATGGCGAAGCTCGGCTTCTCGCCGGAGAAGCGGAATTTTTCACCGCACTTGACCTTGGCGCGCTTCAATACTACCCGTCCCCAAGCATCGCTTGAGAGCCTGGCGCGCGAGTGCGGCGCCTCCAGCATCGGCCAGTTTGAGGTTCACGAATTCTCTTTGTTTGAAAGCAGGCTTCGGGCGGGCGCGCCAGCGGAGTATCGGAAGCTTGCCTGCTTCCCGCAGCCAGGTCCATTCATTGCAGGCAACAGTTCCGTGAAAGCGGGAATCTGATGAGGTGTAGGGCCGGGTCACCCCGGTTCGCCTTGTTCACCCTGGGTGGGCGGGAGTATACTCGACTTATAAATCCGAGTTTCCGGAAAAGTCCCGAGGAAGGAGGTTGCGTGCGATGAAAATGGCGGCGTCATTTATAACGGCATTATGCGTTGGAGTCGTGACGTGCGGCATGGCCCTGGCGGTTCAACCTCCTCAATCAGCCCAATCAGCCCAATCGACGCAATCCGACCAGCCGCCCGTGCTGGTTCGGACAAATAGCTCTGGCCAACCTACCTCGCCGATCTCCCCGGACTCATCGGTTCAGGCGGCGCGGCCGGTGGGGACAGCGCTGACGGGCAAAGCGGCAGCGGATACGCCTCCTCCTATTTCCGCCGGGACAACGCTTCGCGTTCAACTGGATACAACGCTTACCGACAAGACGAACAAGACAGGCGACGCGTTTACTGGCGAAATCATGGATCCGGTGATGACGGATGGCAAGGACGTCCTGCCCAAATACAGCACCGTGAATGGCCATATTGCCTTCCTGAAGCCTTCGGGCCGCGTCGAGGGCAAAGCCCAGATGCGCCTGGTGATTGATAATATTTCAACCCCGGATGGCGTTGTTTATCCTCTCTCGGGAACGCTCGAGCAGGCGCAAGGCGGCGTTTGCGCTCATGCATCGAACACGGGCAAAACAAAGGCGGATGAAGAAGGAACGATCACGGGCTGCGGCAAGAGCAAAAAGAAGGCCGCCGAGGCGGCGGCAATCGCCGGAGGCATGGGCGCTGGCGTGGGAGCCAGCATTGGGATGGGGAAGGTGATGGAGTGCGACTATTATGGTTATTGCCCGCCGGGCGGCTCCGGCATAGGAACGGACATTATGTATGGAGCCGGGATTGGCGCTGCCACGGCTCTCGTCTACACAATTTTCAAGCACGAAAGGCATATCGTTTTGGTGCAAGGGAGCGTGCTGACCTTCGTGGTGAACCGCACCACGATGGCCGATAAAGTCCCTGCCGCCACGACAACCGCGAGCGATAACCCGCAATGAGGCTTCTGGCAGACAGCACAATGAATAGATCACTGTTTTTCCAGGCCATGGCCGTTGCATTCCTGGCGCCCGCCCTGCTTTCCGCGGCGAACACCGCGTCCGCGATTCCTGTTATCCCCGCCGGCACGCAGCTTGACGTCCAACTGACCACCACCCTGAGCAGCTCTGCCAACCAGCAGGGCGACCCTTTTCTTGCCGAGATTGAACAGCCCATCTTTGCCTCGGGCCACGAAGTGATTCCGGCCGGCAGCACCTTGCGTGGCCATGTGACCTTTGTCCGGCCGCCCGGCCGCGTAAAAGGCAAGGCGGAGATGCGCTTGGTGGCCGATAGCATTACCACGAAAGCCGGGAAGCAGTTTGTCTTTGCTGCACAGCTCGCGCAAGACAATTCACCGGACGCCGTGAAGGTCGGCAGCGAAGGCACGGTCGTAGGCGCCGGTAAGAGTAAGAAGGATGCCGCCAAGGATAGCGCCATTGGCGCCGCTGCCGGCGCGGGGATTGGCGCGATCACCGACGGAGGTCAAGGCGCTCTTTACGGCGCGGGCATTGGCGCCGTCGCCGCGGCCATCCATACCCTCGCCAAACACCACAAGAATGTGGTTCTCGACGCTGGCACGGAGCTTACCTTCATGCTCACGTCCCCCATGACCGAATCCCACGCCACAAAGTCCTCCGCAGTCTCAGTTCCTTTCATCTGCTCAAGCTGCAAGTAGACAAACCGGCGGACATGCTTCGCGGCGCGGGCTTTGGCCGCAGCCCAAGGCGCTGTCATGCTGAGCCATTCGGTTCCGCTCAGGGTAGACTCCGCAAAACATCTACTGATGTTCAGCCGACTTCCGGAGACACCGGGAAGGGCGAGCACGTTACGGCACGGTTAAAACCGTGCCCTTCCG
>JBOGJX010000342.1:0-2422 GCA_050745285.1 Terriglobia bacterium | reverse complement strand
GGCGGGGAGCCCGTCGCCGCAGCGGGAGACAGCAAGAATGGGGGTACGTTACGGCACGGTTAAAACCGTGCCGTAACGTTCTCCTAATCGAATTTTGAAGGCAGGTTGCTGTGGCGAATAAACTTACGCTCAAGCCTATGCCGTCGCTTGCCGTTGGAAAATTTCGATATAGACATTGACCAGTGACACGGCGGCGGGCGTGATGCCTGGAATGCGCGAGGCCTGGCCGAGCGTGATGGGCTTCACCTTGACGAGCTTCTCCACCACTTCGCGCGAGAGTCCGCTGACCTTGTGGTAATCGAACCATTCCGGAATGCGCCGCGCCTCGGCCCGTTTCATCCGGTCCATCTGCTTTTCCTGCTGCGCCAGATATCCTTCGTACTTCAGGTCCGTCTCCACGCGCCGGGCTTCCTCGCGTTCGAGCAGGTTTGGAGAATCCACTGCTAAGCCGGTCCCTTCAGATGCCATACCTTCATTAATCCAAGCCATCAGGTCTTGTATAGTCATCTCAGGCCGCTTCAGGAGTTGCGCGCCAGTGAGCGCCGCCGCACCCGCGAATTGCCCGCAACTCATCATGCCGAGCTTCGTGTATACCGCGCGGCCTATCGTTGAGTGCGGATCCAAACGGTGATCCAGCAGGAACCGGGTGACAGCGGAAATGCGCGCCCGCTTTGCGAGGAAGACATCGTAGTCTGGCTGCCGGATCGTTCCCACTCGATGGGCAAGCGGCATCAACCGCTCGTCGGCGTTGTCAATGCGGAGGTGCAGCCGGAACTCGGCCCGGGAGGTAAACATCCGGTAGGGTTCATCCGCTCCCTTGCTTATGAGGTCATCAATCAGGATGCCGGTATAGCCGCGCGTGCGCTCGATGAGTAAGGGGTCCTTTTCCTGAACCCGAAGCCCCGCATTGATGCCGGCCATGATGCCCTGGCACGCAGCTTCTTCGTATCCGGTGGTGCCGTTAATCTGGCCGGCGAGAAACAGGTTCTCGATCTTCTTCGTCTCGAGCCACGGGTTCAATTCGGTGGGTTGCACCATGTCATACTCAATGGCATAGCCGGGGCGGATCATTTCCGCCTTTTCAAGGCCTGGAATCGACGCGACCATTGCGAGTTGAACATCGATGGGCATCGAGGTGGAGAGGCCGTTGACGTAAATCTCGTACGTGTCCATGCCCTCCGGCTCAAGAAATAACTGGTGCCTCGTCTTATCGGGAAACTTCACCACCTTATCTTCGATCGAAGGGCAATAGCGCGGCCCGATGCTCTTGATCTGACCGGAATAAAGCGGTGAGCGGTTGAGGTTCGCGCGAATACCCTCGTGCGTGGATTCGTTGGTGTAGGCAATCCAGCAGACGGTCTGCGGCTGAGTGATAGCCCGCGTGCGAAAGCTGAACGGCGTGGGCGTGGGGTCGCCCGCTTGCACTTGGAACGGCGCGAAGTCAATTGTGCGCGCATCAAGTCGGGGTGGCGTTCCGGTCTTCAGGCGGCCTACCTCAAAGCCCAGGTGGCGGAGCGCTTCACCCAGCATCACTGCGGGTGGCTCGCCGGAACGCCCGGCGGGATAAGTTTGCTCGCCGCAATAAATGAGGCCATTAAGAAACGTGCCGGTGGTGATAATCACCGCGCCAGCTTCAACCGTGCGGCCGTCGCGCAAACGGATGCCGCGCACGCGGCGGCTGTGGACTGCGCCGTTGGGCGGAAGGTCCTCCAAAACCAAGTCAATGACTTCTGCTTGCTTGATCCGCAGGTTGGGTTCGGCCTCAAGCACGTGGCGCATCTTCACGCGATACTGTTTCTTGTCGGCCTGGGCTCGCGGCGACCAGACGGCGGGTCCGCGGCTGGTATTTAGCAGCCGGAACTGGATTCCCGTGGCGTCAATCACCTCGCCCATAACGCCGCCTAATGCGTCCACCTCGCGCACAAGATGTCCCTTGGCGATTCCGCCCACGGCCGGGTTGCAGGACATCTGCGCGACCAGATCCAGGTTGATCGTGTAAAGAGCCGTTTTCAGGCCCATGCGCGCCGGCGCCACCGCCGCTTCGCAGCCCGCATGGCCCGCGCCCACCACCACCACGTCGTATTTTTCCGTAAAGCCCACGTTGCGGATACCGTCACCTTACAAGGTACAACCAGTTTAGCAGAGTCTGCATAGCCCAATTGGAATAGCAGCGGGACGAGCGGCTCAGCAGGTGGCTGAAAAGCCACATGTGAACGGTGTAGCGGTGATTTTACATCGCCACGAGTCAAGTGTTCTCAACCCACCACTGGCGGCTACAGCTTTTCAGCGACCTGTTCCAAAAATTTCGGTCAAGAGGATGGAAGGGCACGGTTTTAACTGTGCCGTAAGCGCCCTCACGCACCGCTGGGCGGTCCCCCCTCTCCCGCACGAGCGGGGGAAGAGCCGGGGGTAAGGGAATCCG
>JBOGJX010000341.1:0-9662 GCA_050745285.1 Terriglobia bacterium | reverse complement strand
AACAGTAGAATGATGCCAAAACGGAAGCCAGAAATTGAAATCGAAAAAACTCATCCTGACCATTTACTTTCGCCCAGTCAAACAGTTACCACGAACTGCCCGAACTTTCTTGGGACACTACTGTTTTCTTAGCAAGGCCTTTCAGGCCGTCCTAACCCGGCCTTTGTCGTCACCCCCGCGAAAGCGGGGGTCCATTGCTTTGGATTCCCGCTTTCGCGGGAATGACAGCGTTCAACAGGGCGGCCGTTTTTGGTTGCGGCCAAAGGCCGCGCTGCGCTACATCTCGTTAATGAAAATGAGCATACGCGCCACCCGCAAACAGGTTCTCATCTGGCTGGCCTTCGCCGTGAGCCTCTTCACGGGCTTTCCGAATGGCTCGCGGGTTCTTGCGGCTCAGCAAGCTTCCCCATCCCCAAGCAGAACGGCATGCATGGTGAAAGTTGAGCGCGCGCGGGAAGCGTTGGGCGCGTCACCGCACGATTCTGACCTTGAGCTTGCCCTGGCGCGGCAGTTGGCGCATTGCGGCCAGGATATGGAAGCGTCCGTCTGGTACCGGCAAGTCTTGCTCGTGAAGCCGCGCGATGTGGCAGTGTCGTACGAGATGGGCGAGACGCAAGCGCGCTCAGGCGAGACCGCGGACGCGGCGAGGGCGTTCGCCAAGATACTGGAACTCGATCCGGGAAACGCCGGGGCGGAACTGGGCCTGGCACACGCTCAGGCAATTTTGGGACATTGGGATCCCGCCCTGGGTCTATATAACAAGATACTTGTTCAACTACCGGAAAATTATGACGCGCTGCAGGGCAAAGCTTTTATCTTATACTGGACCCGCCATTTTGCCGCATCCCAGGCGCTTTTCCAGAAGCTCCGTCGTTTGAACCCGGACGACGATGAAAACCAGAATGCTCTCGCCTCGATTGCCCTGGCGATAGACCAATCTCGATGGGCTGCCTTGCGTCCTCCGGCGGGCTCGCCACCGCAGGCGTGGATGGGATTCGAAATCAGCTACCTGGCGGACCACCCCGGCAACCGCGCGGCGCTCGAACGCCTGGCCCGAGCCGAAGCCCGGCTTGGGGTTTATAACAATGCCATTCGCAATGACCAGCACGCGCTGCGTGTGACTCCCGGGGATGCCGTGGCGCAGGAGCACATGGCAAGCGTACTCGCTTGGAATCACCAATTCGCCGCGTCTATTGAGGCCTCGAACGAATTGCTGCGGAGCGATCCGTTGAATCGCGCGGCGCTCGAAAACCTGGCGCAGGTCTACCTATGGTCCGGCCGCTTGCAGGAAGCGCTAGGCGCGGAAGAGCGGCTTCTCGCCCTCGATCCGGACAATGCCGGCGACCAGCTTGCAGCGGCACGGCTAGAGCTGCGATTGAAGCATGGCAAGGCCGCCCGGCAAACACTTACAGACTTACTCCACCAACGTCCGGAGAATCGGTGGGCGCGCATCGAGCGCGCTCAACTGGATATCAATCAGGGGAATCTGTCCGGCGCCTTGCACGACTATAACGCCGTGTTGGCCTTGGATTTCAGGGATGCGGACGCGTCGTACGGCGCGGCGCGTATCTACTATTATCTTGGCCAACCTGACCGCGCGTATCCGTTTGCCGCCCGCGTGGTGGAGGAGCGCCCCAAGGATTTTGATGCGCTTCTTCTCTGTGCCCGCATCGAGCGCGCGCGGCATCACGCGAGGCACGCTCGCGCGCTCCTTGCCCGGGCTTCACGGCTTAACCCATCAAATTCCGAGATCAGTGAGATGAAGACGCGAATCCAGAGCGAGCGCCGGGTGACGGTTCACACCTCCAGCACCTACGCCCGTGAGCAGGCCTTCAGCAAGGATTTCACCACCCCAGCGGGATACTTCTCGCCAGGACGGACGGTCGAAGACCTGAATACCTATGGCTCCTCGATCAAGACCGGCTTTTCGTTTCTGCCGCGCAGCGATTCGTATGTCCTGGTGGCGTCGATGCCTTCGAACAGCCCGGTCGGCGGCATTCAGGGCGCGGTGGCCCCGTCAGAGCTGCTCTACGGACAGACCACGCGTCTGTCAAAATTTATCGACCTGCGCGGAGGTTTCGGTGGTGTACGAATGGGCCCCGGCGCACTGTTCGCCGTGACAAGCCCGGCCTTGCCCGTCGCAATGCCCAGCATCACCCCCGTGGGCTACGCGGGCTTAAGCCTTTTTCCCACGCGCCGGCTCAGTGTTAGTTTCTCCGCTGCGCGCAGAGCGATCACGTATACTCCCACCTCGGTCCGCTTCGGCGTGACCGAAACCCGCATTGAAGCGGGCTTCATCTACGCGCTGGATTCCCGCACCCGCGTCACGGCGACCTTCGATCACGATATCGTATCCTCGCCGGTCTATGGCCAGGCGGACCTGATGCGCGGCGGCATGGTAGTTTTGAAGAGGAACGGCCGCGACGAGGGCAACACCGGATCGGTGGTTTTTGACCGCAACCTGATCCGCTCCAGCCGGCTTTCGCTCGACGCCGGTTATTCTGACCTCGTGTTCGGCTATACCGGAAAGCGGCGCGGCGTCTTCATGGGCTTCTTCAATCCAACCTTCTATCAGCAACACATGCTGACCTCGCGCGCGAGTGGCCTCCTTTGGGGTCCGTTTCGTTACGCCTTTACCGCGGACGTGGGCCTGCAACAGGCAACCGAAGGCGCGCCCTTCACGCGGGCGGTCGAGATCGGTCCGGCCCTCACCGTGCGCGCCAGCCGCTCTCTCTCGATCACCGCTGGCTATTTCCATTACAACTTCGCGCAATCGCTCGGCAGCGTTCGCGGCAACGCCGTACAACTTGCGACAGATTGGACTTTTTGAATGACGAGCGCGCGAGGCGGCAGTGCCAGCTTACATTATTCATGAACGCGGCATGCAAATCCGTCAGGGGCAGGGTTTTAACCCTGCCTTGGCGGTTTCGAGACCAAAGCCCGGTAGAAATCCAGGCTACGGGCGGCGCATGGCTAGAATTTCCCGGCGGCCGGAGCGGGTGAGGAATGTCTTGATGCTGGCGGCCGGCAAGAGTCTTTCGATCTCGCGGTTCGTGACGGCGGCGTAGGGAAAGGGCCTTTTGCTATCGGCTTCGTTGCGGGGTGACGCCAGCGCCTCGAGCCACCAGCGGTTCTCCACGCCCGTTTTGTGCTGCGGCTCGTGCAGGACGCAGAAGAGCACGCCCAGAGGCTGAAGCAATGAGAAGAGGCGGTCTACGATGGGCTGGAGCGATTCGTGCGGAGCGAGGTCGAGCAGATTCCAGCTCAGAATAGCCGTGAGCGAGCCGGCGGGAACCGGAGGAAGCTGATCGAGAAATACACGGGCGAGGAAGACAGGTGTCTTGCCAGCCCGGTCCCAGAATCTGGGGTCGCTCTGAAAGAGGGCGGTCGTGAGATCTGCCGCATAAAATTTGGCCTCGCGGCGCAATAGAACCTGCAGGGTGGATGGGGAAACTGGGCCGCAGTCCAAAATGTGAGGGCTGCGCACGTCGCGCAGATGCTGCCAGAGCCAATCAAGTCCCTGGCTCACGACCGGAGCGCCGCCCGAGGACGTCGTGGCGCCCGCCGCACCGTGCTGTTCAGCCGTTCGTGACATTCACCTTTGCCAGGAGAAATCGAAAAGTCCTGCGAGGATTCCCTAGGGGCGCCGCTTGCTCCGCTCTAGTCCCTGGGTGCGCGCCGCTTGCCGCGTCCCGGAATGTAAGGGCAAGGGCTCCGCGCTGCCTGGGCACGGCAAGCAGCGCGCCTACCAGAAGCGCCGCCCAAGGGACGCGTGGCGCCCGCCGCCAGACGCCAACCGGTTACGGCTTGGATGCAAGCGTGGCCGGCGTGACCGGACGGGAAGTGGAAGGCGTGGAAGTCGGTCGCTCCCCGTCACGCAGAATTTCGATGCTACCCTTGAAATAAGCGCCCTCTTCGATCGCCACACCGGCGGACACAAGGTCGCCCACCACATTACCCGTGCGCTGAATGGAGATCTTTTCGAGAGCGTTGATCTTGCCGTTCAATTTCCCGCTCACGGAAACCTGCCGGGCGGTGATATCCGCCTTAACCTGGCCGTGCTGGCCAACCGTCAGGCAGTGCCCTTGCAGGTTGATTGCACCGTCAAATTGCCCTTCAATCGTCAAATCTTCGTCCCCCGAGAGATCACCCCGGAGCACGACCGATCCGCCTAAAAACGTTTGGTGCTGGCCGGGAGCGCCGGCCATCGAGGGTTTCAAAATAGTTTCCGTCATGGGCTTGTCCAATCTTTCCGTAGAAGGTTGTGGAGTCACAGGCAAAACAGGGCGCGGCTCTGCTGGCTCAACGGGCGGCCGTGGGGTGGGCGCCGCATTCCGGGGCTCTAGGAAATCCGGTTTCGCGGGGGTTGCCGCGTTTTGACCCTTCTTTTCCTTTTCCCACCACATAGTCCTTTGTCATCCTCGCGCGCCGGTGATTCCCCTCCGGACCGTTCTGCCTAAAATGCCTGCGCGACTAGCATCTTAGCCCGCCTGGACAAAGAGTTCAATAAAATAACGACATTTTTAATGGCAAGTTGGGCACGAGGGACCGGGCGCGGGTGGCCGCCATCTCGCTCCTTATACCGATACAAAACAAATGCCGCAGAGTTTTAAAGGCAAAACTCTGCGCTACATCAGCGCCCGTGCTTTCCGGATGCCGCATAGGCCTCGTCCAAAAGCTCGACCACGTGGAGCACGCGGCGGCGGGGATTAGAGCTTGCGGCTACTCCCGCGCGCAACTGGATCATGCAGCCGGGGTTTGCGGTCAGGATAATCTCCGCCCCGGTTTCATCCACGCGGGCCATCTTGGCTTCGAGCAGGCGCATGGCGAGGTCGTTGTGGACCACGTTGTAAATGCCTGCGCTGCCGCAGCAGACCTCCGAGTCCTTAAGCTCGGTCATCTCCAGGCCGGGAATCGAGGCGATCAGCGCGCGCGGAGCGGCGCGAATACGCTGCGCATGGGCTAGGTGGCACGGGTCCTGATACGTCACGCGCGCCTTGATGGCCGCCATCTCGCGGTTTACGCCGATCTCATCCAAAAACTCTGTCACATCTTTTACGCGCGCGCTGAATGCCCGCGCCTCTTCCAGATGCCCGGAATCTACCTGCTCGAACAGTTCGGGATAATCCTTTAGAACCGATCCGCACCCGGCCGCGTTGGTGATGATCGCGTCATAATTCCCCGCGGCAAAAGCGCGGATATTCTTGAGAGCCATGGCGCGCGCCATATCCCGCATTCCAGCGTGGACGTGCAGCGCGGCGCAGCAGCCCTGCTCCGCAGGGATCGTTACCTCACAGCCGTTCCGCGCGAGCACCCGAATGGTGGCGTCGTTCAGGCGCGCAAAGGCCACCTGAGCGATGCAACCGGCGGCAAGCGCCACGCGGTAGCGGCGCGGTCCACGGGCCGGAATCACGGTTCCGAGGCGATTAAAGAAGAATGGCTTCTCCATGCGAGGCGAAAGCCGCGCAATCTTATCGAGATGCAAAACCCGGAGGAATCCCGATGCCTGGATGGCCGCCTCCACCCCTGAGCTCTGATAGGCGCGCAGGAGCCATCCCACCGCAGCAAGGCGCCGCGGATAGGGAAGCAGGTGGCGGAAGAACGCGCTGCGGAGGAGCGCGCCGGCGGCCGAGCGCGGGTAATGGCGCTCCACCTGGCCACGCGCCGCCTCGATCAAACGCCCATAGTTGACGCCCGAGGGGCAGGCCGTTTCGCAGGCCCGGCAATCGAGGCACAGATCCATGTGGCGCACGAAGCTCTCGCCGAGTGGGAGGCGGCCGCGGTCCACTTGGATCATCTGGTAGATGCGCCCGCGCGGTGAGTCCATCTCCTCGCCCAGCACGCGATAAGTGGGGCAGCTATTCAGGCAGAGGCCGCAGCGAATGCACTTCGAGTAGTCTTCCCAACGCGGCGCCTCGCCCGCACCATAGCCGCTCGCGGAGGCCACTGCTTCCGGCGGCATACTTAATGCTTTGATGGTTTCAGCCAATGGGAGCCTTTCAGTTGATCGCAATCAAGCCAGCCAGAATTGGAATCCAGATTCCGGAAGGCCGGTGATCGCCAGGTTGTCACTTGTCACTTGTCTCTTGTCTCTTGTCTCTTGTCTCTTGTCACTTGTCACTTGTCACTTGTCACAGTCCTCCTACGAACCGCCCTGGTGAAAGCGTTCCGGTTGGATCCCAAACTTCCTTGAGCTTGCGCATCAGGTCGAAGTCACTTCCAGACGGACCCCAAACGTCGACATCCCGCTTAAGCTCGATCGGGCAGCGTTCAATCACCATCGCGCCACCTCGTTCCATAGCCGCCTGACGCAGATTCGACATCGAGGCCGTAAGCTCAGGCGAGAGCCTTTCCGGCATGAGGCACGCGTAAACAATCCCAACCCCGTTCTGGCAAAAGCACGCGTGCCGTGCGCCGACCTTTTCCGCTTCGGCGGCCGCAAGCCGCACAAACTCCTCGCTCGCCGCGATGGGCAGCGCGGCTTTCAATACGATGGGCAGTCCCCCATCCCGCGCAAGGGTGGGAGCAAAGTCGGTTATGCGATTCCATCCGGCCTCGGCCGCCTCCGTTTCGAGGGCGTGAAAAGAAATTCCCGCCGCATGTGCCAATTCCCCAAGCAAACCGGCGGATCGCTGGAGCACACGCTCCGAGCCGCAAAACTCCAGCCAGATTTCCCAGCCCAAGGATTGCCGTAAGTCTTCGCTTGCGATGGCCGCAGCGGGGCCATCGAGCAAGACCATGCGCATGGGGCCGAGCGGCGAATCAAGAATCATCCGGCGGAATTCGCGCGCGGCATCAAGACTTGAGACGGCGGCGCGCCACGAGGAGCGGGCCGCCGGCAACGGAAACAGCTTGAAGCTGATTTCCACAATCACGCCGAGCGTGCCGTAGGAGCCGGTCAGGAGGCGTGAGAGATCATATCCGGCAACGTTCTTCACTACGCGGCTGCCGGTCTTGACGATCTTGCCCGCAGTGGTGGCGATCTTCATACCGAGCACGAAATCGCGGGGCGCGCCGTATTTCAGCCGCAACGGGCCAGCCGCGTTCGCGGCCACAATCCCGCCCAAGCTCGACTTCGCGCCGCCCGGCGGGTCCAACGGAATCCAGAGACCGTGGCGGGCGAGCATGCGCTGAAAGTCACCCAGCTTCATGCCCGGCTCGACGCTCGCCGTGAGGTCCGCCGGCTCATAGTGCCAAACCGCGTTCATTTCCTTGAGGCAAAGCGCAACGTCATAGCGGCGGGGAATGTTGCCGGTCTGGAGTTTCGTCGTGTTCCGGCACGGGATCACTGCCAAACCCTGCTCCACCGCGTGTTTCAGCGCCTGCGCGGCGCCCTCTGCTGAGCGCGGGTAGAGCACGCCCCGCGGCGCGAGACCATCCACGGCATACGCCGCACAGGCAACGGCATCCGTAACGAAGCCGTTCTCCCCGGCAGCCCCCGCTGCCGCCCACTGATCCAGCCCAGTTTGGACCTTCGTTTTGGCCTTCGTTTGGGCTTCGGCCGTCAATTCATCCCTCCGCCTCCGCGCTGAACGCGCAACTCCCCACACACCTTGCCCGTGGGCAGCACCTTGCCCGGATTGAACGTTCCTGCAGGGTTGAAGACGGCCTTGATTTTGCGCATCATTTCGAGATCGTCTTCGGAAAAGAGCAGCGGCATCAGCTCATTCTTTTCGAGCCCCACGCCGTGCTCGCCGGTAATTGAGCCGCCCAGCTCCACGCACTTGGCGATGATCTCGCCGGCCGCTTGATTCACCCTTCGCGTCTGCTCCGCATCTCGCGAGTCGTAAAGGATCAGTGGATGCAGGTTGCCATCGCCCGCGTGGAAAATGTTGCCGATCCGCAGGCCGTACTTCTTTTCCACCTGCTCCATGAAGTCCATCACTTCGGGCAGCCGTGAGCGCGGGATTACGCCGTCCTGCACGTAAAAGGCGGGACTTACGCGGCCAATAGCGCCAAAGGCGTTCTTGCGCCCGCGCCAAAGCAGCTCGCGCTCGTGCGTGGTCCGCGCCAGGCGGACTTCCCGCGCCCGGTTTTCGCGGCAAATGGCTTCAATCTGCTCCGCGTCCTCATCCACGGCGTCGCGCAGGCCTTCGATTTCAATCAGCAGCACGGCGGCTGAATCCAACGGAAAACCCGCGTGCGTCGCCGCCTCAACGGCGCGGAGCATGAAGCCATCCATCATTTCAAGGGCGGAGGGCGTGATGCCGCGCGCCGTGATCGCGGCGACCGTTTGCGTGGCGTCCTGACAGCGGTCGTAAACAGCGAGCAGCGTCTTCACCGCCTCGGGCTTGCGGCAAAGGCGCACGGTGATTTCCGTCACCAGGCCGAGCGTCCCTTCGGAGCCGGTCATGAGGCCGCGCACGTCGTAGCCAGGAAAGTCCCAGCACTTTCCGCCGGTGCGTACCACGGACCCATCCGGCAGAACCATCTCAAGGCCCAGCACGTGATTCGTGGTCACGCCGTAGGCGAGCGTGTGCGGGCCGCCGGAATTCTCCGCCACGTTGCCGCCCATAGTGCACGCCTTCTGGCTTGAAGGGTCGGGCGCATAATAATAGCCGGATTCGGAAACCGCGAGCGAAAGATCAAGGTTCACCACGCCCGGCTGCACACGCGCGCGCTGGTTTTCCAGGTCAATTTCGAGGATCGCCTTCATGCGCGATAATCCAATGACAATGCCGCCCTCGGCGGCTACCGCGCCGCCGCTCAGACCCGTGCCCGCGCCGCGCGCAACCACCGGGATCTTATGCTGCGCCGCCAGCTTGACCACGCCAGCCACTTCGGCGGTTGTCGAGGGGAACACCACGGCGTCGGGCATCGCCTGCGCGGAGAGGCCGTCGTATTCATAGAGCATCAAGTCTTCGGGCCGGAAAAGCGCATTCGCTTTCCCCACGATGCGCTCAAGCCCGGCGAGCGGAATCGTTCGCGCGGACCGTTTCTGTGTTGCGTGTTCCATGAAGGTGCAGCAGCTCCCCGGTTGATTGTAACCCGGTTGGCAGTGCGGCGGCGCATGACTTCAGCGAGGACCCCGTTCGTAGAGGCGCTGCCTGCTGCGCCCACCCGACCCAGGGGCGCGGCAAGCAGCGCCCGTACGAACCAATAAGAAAGGTTGCCGTTACTGCGAACGGCCCCACAACCCGGACCGAACAATATCTTGACAAGGATGCGCGAAGCCGGTTACTTGTAGGAATATCCGTCCATAGTGGGAGGTCGTCTAACGGTAGGACTGCAGACTCTGGATCTGCGTATCGGGGTTCGAATCCCTGCCTCCCAGCCATTGATTCTGAAGGAGTTCATCGAAACCGTCGAATTCGTTGCGAATTCCCTGTTGCGGCTGCGTTGCGGATTCTTGCGGAGAGGTCAGGCTGTGAATCTTGTCTATGAACGAAATAGGGTTCACGGAATGCGGTTGCCGTAAATATCCGCAGCCGCCTGGATGGAGTTGTGCCCCATAAATAGAGCTTTTCAGCCGGCAGGTAGCCGTGAGGTGTCCCTGTTCTCCAAGGACGCTCTCTCCTTTGGGTGATCTCTAGCAAGGCTTCGCCCCAGACCGACGAGGCGCGATCCCTCACCCGTCCCGCTACGCGGGCAACCCTCTCCCCAAGGAGAGGGATGAAATACTCACCTACGTTTGATTCCAGCCCTCTCCTTGGGGAGAGGGT
>JBOGJX010000340.1:0-5127 GCA_050745285.1 Terriglobia bacterium | reverse complement strand
GGCGGCGTTTCGCGCACCAGTTGCGCCAATTGAGCCGCGCTCCACACCCTCATGCCGCCAAATTCGAGAATGACGTCATTCACCTTGAGGCCGGCCTTGGCCGCCGGACTATCGGGCGCGACCTGGGTGACGATCGCTCCGTACTCGCTCGGGAGCTTCATCGTGCTCGCCTGCCCGGCCGTGACGTCTTTCAGATTTACGCCGAGCCATGCGCCTGACCCGAAATTGGCCATGAACTCGTATGCATGGCTTGGCCGCGGCGGCTGGGGCACGGCGGACTGTTGCGCCGCCAAAGCGATAGGGGCCAAGGCCGCCAGGGCGAACAGACTGGCGAGGACAAATAAAGCAAGGGCGCAGCAAGCAGCGCCCCTACGAATCGCCGCAACGTCACTCGAAGGGTGGGGTTTTAACCCCGCCGCAAAACGTGCCAAAGAAAATGGCAAATTTATTCTTGCTCTCTTTCCGGCGGGATTAAAATCCCGCCCTTCCCAAGACTTTTTTGATCTCAGTATACGGATCATTGTTCACCTCCGGTGTAATCAACTTGTTCGCGGGCGCGCTCCGTCAATTGGCGGTTTAACTCTTGCAACTGTTTCTGCGCATCCAACGTCTGCCTCTCGATTTGCTCGCGGGCGCGCTCCGTCAATTGCCGGCTTAAGTCCTGGAATTGCTTTTGCAGATCCACCATCTGCTTCTCGTTGACCCGCTGAAGACCTTGCATCTGCCGCACGGTCTCATCGCGCTGGCGGGAAATCTGCCCCCAATTTTTCCAGAACTCCTGCTGCGAGGCCTTCAATTTGGCGATGGAGGCCGCGTCCAGCTTGCGAATCTGAATATTCCCCATCACGGTACGGATATCCAGATGGCTGCCACCGCCCTTGAGCGGTCCCCTAGCCCACTCCTGGCCAAACATGAAGTTGTTTTTGACTCGATCGACCTTGAGGGGGAAATCTGAAATGATCCGATGCCCCATGGTATGGCTGATGACCGCATCGATTGTGACGGGTAGCGTGGGAGGAATAAACACGTCCACGTCGCCCACCTGGGTTTCCAGGCGCGAGGGGCCGAAAGTGCTGCGGTTGGCGTCAATCTGCGCCAGAATCCGCCCGGCGGATGTTTCCGCCAGCACGGAGCTCATGGCCTTAAGGAGGGTAATGCTTCCGCCCGTCGTTTGCGCCCGCACCCCGCCGCGCGCCCCCCCCACCTGAATATTGCCGGCCGCGGTTTGGGCGTGCACCGAGTTGCCGCACTCGCCCAGATGAATCTGTCCGCCCTCCGTTTCAACCTCGACCGGGCCGGAGGCCGCCTGCAACACGATGTCCCCGCCCGCCGTCTGCGCCGTCATCGGGCCGTTGACGACGCCCGCCAGGATTTCACCGCCGCCGGTCGTAATCGTGGCAGGCCCGTTCACGTTGCCCACCTGGATGTTGCCGCCCGCCGTTCGAGCCTGAACGCTGTTGCCAACATTGCCCAGAAAGATCATGCCGCCCGCGGTTGAGACCCAGACCGGTCCGAGCACATTGCCGGTGCGGATGTCGCCGCCTGCGCTTTCCGCGCGCAACTGCCCATCGAGCTTCTCCACCCGTACACTACCACCCTGAGTTTTCACGTCCAGGTTGAACTTCAGGGGAACGCTTACCGCAAACGTGGCATTCGTGGAACCGGAGTCACCTCCGCACGCCGACCGGCCCTCGATCAAAGCGCCGCCCGCGGTTTGGAGCACCTTGAGCTGGTAGTGATCCAGACAGGCTTTGGCCGCCTGCGGGTCCGGGCTGTAAGCGGTGAGATGAATCAGGCATTCCACATGGCCGGAATCGCCGGGGCGCACTTCCACGCCTCCGGGGTTCGCGCGCAAGGTCAACCGGCCGCCCGGCTTCACCGGAATCCGGCAGTGGATCTGCTCCACCCAGTGGTCACCCTGAAGCTTGGGCGCGCTTCGCTGGATGAGCGGCTGTTGCGCCGCCGCCAGAATAGCGCTCGCGGCAACACCCAGCGCCAGGGAACACACGGTTTGCCATCGCGTGGCCATCGTTCAGTCTCCTCGCCCAAGCTCGCGCACCGCGGCCAGGGCCTTGACGCGGACGTAGGGGTTTGAATCATTGCGGGCAAAATTCCGAAGGACTGGAACCATCGCCTGATCGCGCTCGTCGAGCGCGTGCTTCACCAGATTGTCAATCGCCGCCACCCGCACGCCGGGGTTCTGGTCCTGCTGGATGGCTTCGACAAGCGCGGTCTCGACTTGCGGGTCCCAGCTCATCTTGGGTACGGATCGCAAGGCCTCGATGCGCACGCCGGCGTTCGGATCATGGCGCAGAGCATAGAGCAGCGCGCCCTCAACCGACGGATTGCCTGGGTTCTGCTTCAGGGCATTCACCGTATCGAGGCGGATGCCCGGATTGGAATAGCTCTTCATGGTATCCACCAGAATCTGGCGGATGCGTGGATTATCGAGCGAGCCTTCGAGCGTTACGCGGTGCTCAGCGTTGAGCGTAATGCGAATCTTGTCTGACTGCGGATCCTGGGAAACCTGGCTGATGCTTCCGATAGTCCCAAGGTCCGGGCTCGCAAGCGAAGCGAGTTGCGCCGCGGCGTTCGACGCCTGAGCCGCAGGATTCAAATGCTCGGCGCGCGGGCGGATCATCCAGCCCAGGCCAAACCCGAACACGACCAGGATGAGCGCTGCGGCCACGCGCGAGGGGCGGAAGACGAGCGAAGACCAGTCCGCAACCAATCGCCTCCAGCCGTATCGCTCGTGGTCAAGTGAGGCTTCAAGGTCTTGGCGGCATCTCACCAGAAGGTCCGGCGCGATCTCGGGCGTAGCGCGTTCGCTGAGCAATGAATGCAGCCGCCGCGTCTGCTCCAATTCCGCCTGGCAGGCATTGCAGCCCGCGGCGTGCGCTTCGAGCGCCTCGCGCTCCGGCGCGGCAAGCTCGCCGTAAAGATCAAGCGAAATGTTCTGCTGGGCTTCGGTGCAGGTCATAAGTTCAGTGACGAGTGACAAGTGACGAGAGACAAGTGATAAGCAAAACCGAAACCAGAAATCAGACATCAGCCTTCAGCTAGCCGTCACTTCCTGGCTCCTTCTTTGGAAGAACAGGCGCCGCATCACACTGGTAAGATTTGCCAGCCGCCGCTTGCTGATAGTTTTTCTGCTTGTCACTTGTCACTCGTCACTCGTCACTTCCTTTCACACCAGATCTCCGAGGGCACACCGCAGTTTCTGCGTGGCGCGAAACAGACAATTCTTGGCTGTCTCCTCGCTGGTGCCGCACATCTCGCCGATGGCACGCAGCTTCAGGCCGTCATAGTGGCGCAACTCGAAGACCATGCGCTCGCGGGGAGTGAGCCGCTCCAGGGCGGCGCGGACTCGCTGGCCGATTTCGCTCGCCCGCAGCGAGCGTTCAGGATCGAGGCCAGGGCGCTCTTCCGGCACCGTTTGAAAAAATTCCTCTTTCGCGCCTTCGCGTGCGGGGGCCTGGATCTCTATCTTGCGGCTCCTTCGCCGTAGATGGTCGAGGCAAATATTGACCACCACGCGATATAACCAAGTGGAGAAGCTCGACTGAAACCGGAAGTTGGCGAGCGAGCGGTAAACCTTCAGGAAAGTTTCTTGGTAAAGGTCCGCGGCTTCCTCCGCCGATCCGGTCATCCGGAAGGCCACGCGCAGGACGTCCCGGTCATACAGACGCACGAGCGACTCAAAGGCGGCGCGGTCTCCCGCCTGCGCCCTATGGATCAGAATAAAATCCTCTGACCCGGGTGGTGTCGCGTCTTGCGCGATCTGTTTCCCCGTTAATTCCAAACAGGCGCCATCCATAGATCAAGCGTCTCTTGCGCGTCCCTTAGCTTAGACGCAGCCCGCCCGAGAGGGTTAGCCGGTTGCGGAGAACCCTGACATGTACCAGCCGATTTTCATAGCCGTGTAGCGCAGAGTTTTGCCTTTAAAACTCTGCGGCTTTTTATCGTGCCCAATGGCAAGCCGCAGAGTTTTAAAAACAAAACTCTGCGCTACATCTTGTTTTTGTGTACGATCGGGTGAATGGAAAATCATGGCAAGTTCAAACTGGCGGTCGTTCAAATGGCCTGCGCCCCGGAGCCGCAGGCGAACCTTGACCGCGCCATTGGCCGGATCGAAGAAGCCGCGGGGCGCGGCGCCCGGATCGTCGCGCTGCCGGAGCTTTTCCGGTCGCAATATTTCTGCCAGCGCGAGGACGCATCGCTCTTTGACCTGGCCGAGCCCGTTCCCGGCCCCACGACCGAAGCGTTGAGTAAGGTCGCAAAAAGTCAGCGCGTGGTCATCATCGCCCCCGTTTTTGAGCGGCGGGCGGCCGGAGTCTATCACAACAGCGCCGCCGTGATTGATGCGACGGGCGAGATGGCCGGCCTTTACCGGAAAATGCATATTCCGGACGACCCCGCGTACTACGAAAAGTTTTACTTCACCCCCGGAGATCTTGGCTTCCGCGCCTTCAACACCAGCGTGGGGCGCGTGGGCACGCTCATCTGCTGGGACCAGTGGTACCCCGAGGGCGCGCGGCTCACCGCGCTCCGCGGTGCGCAGGTGCTTTTTTACCCCACCGCCATCGGCTGGCATCCGCACGAGAAGGGCGCTCACGGGGCGGCACAGCTTGACGCATGGCGCACCATCCAGCGCGCGCACGCTATTGCCAATGGGGTCTATGTGGCTGTGGCGAACCGCGTGGGACACGAGAAGGCGGCAGGGTCCGGAGCGGGCATCGAGTTCTGGGGATCATCCTTCATTGCGGACCCGTTTGGCGTGGTCGTTGCGCAAGCCTCAGACGACCAAGAAGAAATCCTTCTGGCCGATGTGGACCCGGAGCGGATCGAAGACGTGCGGCGCAATTGGCCCTTCCTCCGTGACCGTCGAGTGGACGCCTACGATGGTCTCAACCAGCGCCTGCTGGACAAAGAGCCGTAGCCAGCGAGATGCGAGATGAACGATTAAAATGAAGACCGCGTCTGCAGCAGGGTGGAAACCCTGCCCTTCTATTCCCGTCGTGAACCCGATCAGAAATCCAGCCTAACCACCCATCAACGACCTACCCAGCCATCTGTCCGTTTCCGGACACTGCATTTGCAAAAACGGACACTTTTGAAGTCGTACCG
>JBOGJX010000339.1:0-2065 GCA_050745285.1 Terriglobia bacterium | reverse complement strand
GCGCTACAACGTGCCAGCCGCGGGGCGACCTGGGCGTCATGGTTCAACCCGCGCCGGCTTCATCACCGCGCCGACCGCCTTCACGAACCCTTCCCATCGGGATTCTTCGCTCAACAGATGCTTTCGTCCCGCCGCCGTCAGCCGGTAGAACTTAGCCCGCTGCTTGTTTTCGCTCATCTCCCACCCGGCGGCGATCCACCCTTCTTTCTCGATCCGGTGCAAAGCCGGATAGAGCGAACCTGATTCGACCTTCAGAACATCGTGGGAATTTGAGTGAATAACCTGGCCGATGCCGTAGCCGTGTTGCGGACCCCATTGCAGCGTCCGCAGGATCAGCATGTCCAGGGTGCCTTGCAGCAACTCGATCCGGTTCTGGTAGCGTGGTCGCTTGGGCATATGGCTGTAGATAACCTACCTCCATGTGCTACAGGTTGTCAAGCGCCATCGTTGGGAAAGGTCCAACACGTGCAGCTCGGCTTGGCCTGAGCCGCCCCCTTCGCCATCACGAACCCGCTTGAGAACGGTCGGTGAACTCTACCGCGAAGTGGTTGATCGGGCCCTTGATGACGACAGCGAGCCGAGTTGCAGCGCGCTTGAGGCTTTAGAAAGGCAGGAATCTTTTGTCAACGGTACGCTCGCCCAACACGCTCCAGTGTTGCTCGCGCGCCTGTTCCGCTATGGGGAGATCCATACCATGGAGCGTTCATCTACGTGGCGGCGGCACGGTCCGTGCCCCTGCCAGTGGATCCGAAACTGTGGCGCCGGGTGCGAAAGCGCGCAGTAATCGTCGCGGGGGGGGACGCGGATAAAGAGAGGCGTAATCCACGATCATAATTTGTGGAGGACGGTATGGCAAAATCGCGGATCGCGATACGCCCGTGGGCGAGAGAGAAGGTTTCTACGGGAGCCAGCCCGCGCAGCCCGAAGCCACAAGCGGGCTGGGCCAAGGGCCGTAAAACATCAAAGCATCCTGGCGATGGGGAAACAGGTTGATTTGGGAAACCCAAAATGACTATTATGACCATAATGATGTCTTTTTGGAATGGAGGCAATATCATGGGCACGCATACATGGACAGTCGCCGAGGCGAAAGCAAAATTCAGTGAAGTGATCGATAAGGCGCGATCCGCCGGGCCGCAAACCATCACAAGGAACGGACGCACGGCCGCAGTGGTCGTCGCCACCGAGGAATGGGAGCGGAAAACAAAACGCAAGGGGAATCTTGCGGACTTTTTTGCCTCTTCTCCGCTACGGCGTTCAGGGTCAAAAATCGAACGCCTCCGAGGCCGCCTCCGTCAGGCTGATCTATGAGTTTCCTTCTCGACACCAACGTGGTTTCAGAATGGATGAAACCGAGTCCCAACCCGGGTGTGGTGACGTGGTTGGCCGAAGTAGATGAAGACCAGGTGTTTCTCAGTGTGGTGACGCTGACCGAGTTGCGCTACGGTATCGAACGCATGGCGACGGGCCGCCGCCGGAAACGGCTAAATGTGTGGTTACAGGATGAGATACCAATGCGGTTCGAGGGTAGGATTCTCTCCATTGATCGAGAGGTCGCCGACGGCTGCGGGAAGCTCGTCGCCCGCAGTGAAGCCGTGGGGCGGCCGATCGAAGCCATGGATGCCTACATCGCCGCAACTGCGGAGGCTCATCAACTGACATTGGTAACCCGCAACGCTCGGCACTTTCAACCGGTCCTAAAGGCCATTCTCAGTCCGTGGACTTAGGCTGTCTTCCTGGGCAAATCTGGCCGGTTGCAGTGTTGGTTGTATAGTTAGGATTGGGTTGCTTCCGCCATCGTCGCCGGCTCTCCCATCGCTTTCTTTACTTCGGCCAGCCAACTCTTCGGATTCCCTCCATGCACCACGCGCCGGAGAAATCCCAGGCGTTCCGCGATATTGCCCCGGTTCGCGCGGATGGCTTCTTTATTGGTCTTGGTATACCTCACAAGAAAAGCTTCCATGCTGGCAGGCTTCGCAAACAAATAAGTCGCGTGGCCCAACTGAGGTGACTCAACCGCTACACCTATCGCCGCGTCAAAAATATATTCCTCACGGAAAAGGTA
>JBOGJX010000338.1:0-3481 GCA_050745285.1 Terriglobia bacterium | reverse complement strand
TGTCAAGGTAAATTATCGTTATAATTCGTCACTATTTTGCACTTGCCGGAAGCGTTCGTTGAAAACAAGAGGCTTGCCTCCCGAAACCGGCGAAAACTCGCCGGAGACCGTGGAAGTTGGGTTAAGGCGCCTTTCAACGGCACGGTTGAAACCGTGCCCTTCCGCTCTCTTAACCGAAATTTTCGCAGCAGAGCTTGGCGGTTGCAAACCCCATGCCGTTAGATCCGCCCCTAATCAGGGCAATCTTTCCCTGACGTTTTGGCATGGTGGTCTCCGCTCTTGTGAAATCGCCGGCCCCCGAAGTGCGGCGGATCGCACATCTTCACTAATGCTTCAAGTCTTCAGGAACATCGCTTAACCTGCCCAACATCTTATAAACCTGAATTCGGGCATCGTCCAGCATGCGATCTCCAGCTCCCACCTCGAGCCGCGTCGCGCCATTCCCGGCGCCGTATCCGCCACAACTGGCGGCACGGATCGTCGGCAGATAGCCGTAATACCCGTTGGTGTAACCCATGAAGAAGCAATCGCGAACCGGACAGCGGTCGCGCCAGCTTTTCTGAAAATTGACGAACGGTTCCCCCGGCATTCCAACGAATGCAATCTGCTTGTTGATCAACACCGTGGTTACGGGCACGTGGAACTCCGTCTGCACTTCAATTGTCTTCGAAGCGCCGGGGCCACGGTATGCGATCATCGCTTGCCGCCATTTTTCAGGATTCCAGCGTAAGTGAAACGTCAGACTATCTTCGGCGAACTGTATACTCGGATCAGGCACTGACTCGGTGCGAATACTCTTGGCGACTCGCACGGCTTCCTCCCCCAATCTCTGTCCGGTCCAGTCGCGAACCTTGACGGCATCCTGCTCAAGAGGCGTGACGGCATAGTATGGATTAATATCGCCGGGTGCTCCTTGTACGAAAAAAGCCAGCGGCTGGCCTGCGAAGGCTTGCCTTACCACCCGGTCCATCACTCCAGGATAATCGGCGGAATACTCGAGGTTATCCCATGCGAAAATTACAGGGTGGCACGCATAATTCACTAAAATCGCCAGCGGCTTTCCTTCAACCGTGTCCACGCGCAGCACGGCCACGGTAGGATCAACCGGGGCGGTGGGAATTCTCGTCGGATTTTGCTCGAACCAAGTCACCGTGCCATCCGGATTGCGGCGAAGCCGGTTATGGCCGATATAAACCGCTCCGTAGCCCGTGCCAAGCTTGGCATCCACCAAGTGGCTGCTGGCCTCATGGACCGCACTGGCGATTTTCTCCAGATCAGCGGATTCCCAGGCAGGCATCCCACTAGGATACTCGTCGTGAATGTCCGGTCCCGAGTGGGTGTGAATGGCGGCAACAACCAGGTAATCCACGTCATTATGTGTGTCTGCCCTCAGTTTGGCGAGTGATGGCGGTCCAAAATCACGGCCGAGATCAAGTATGACGAAGGCCAGCCGCTTTCCGCCTGCCTCAAGCACCAGCACGCGCGCATAGAGGGGATCCCGCGTCCCGATCGAGGGGCCCTTCCTGCTGTTATAACCCCACATCTGCAAGCCCACGGGAGGTGTGATATCCACTCGCGCCACGCCGGCCCTAAGGGTTTGACCGCGCAGCGAAATCGGCAGCAGGCAAATGACGAAGCAAAAGAGCCATGGGGCAAGAACGCCAAGCCCACGTTTTGAAGCGAGCTGAGTCTTCACGAGTTTATCCATCCTTTGCAAAGTGAGGCGCGACATTGTGATCGCAAATGGCTCCTCATGGTGTGTCCCGCAATTCACGCGCGGCTTCGGGTGTGAGGGCCCCTCAATGTGACTCGGGCACGTCGTGTAATCTGCCCAGCATCTCATAAACGCGCACGAGCGCCTGCCGCAACATGCGCTCGCCCGCGCCGACTTCCACATAGGTATCCGAGTCCCCCGCGCCGTATCCGCCCTGGGAGGCGGCACGAATGGTTGGGAAATAATCGAAGTAGCCGTTCGTGTAGCCCAGAAAGAAAGCATCCCGCGCCGGGCAAAGCTTGCGCCAGTCAATCTGAAAATCCACAAAAGGTTCGCCGGGCATACCCACAAAGGCGATTTGCTTATTGATGAGGAGCGTGGTCACGTGCAACTGCAAGTGATCGGGGGGAGGGTTGGCGCCCAACAGGTCAGCATGATCCTCGAAAACTTTCGGACCATCGGTGAGGAGCAGCCCTTCCCGAAATTTTTCCGGGTTCCAGCGCAGACGGAACGTCATAACGTCATCAGCGAAATCAAGGCTCGGCGTGGGGCTTGCTTGGGTATGGATCGCCTTGGCCACCCGCGCCGCTTCCTGGCCTAACTGCTCCCCGGTCCAGTCACGCTTTTGAACAGCGCCCTGATTGCGAGGCGTGGTCGCGTAGTAGGGGTTGATGTCACCATCTCCACCTTGAAGGAAGAAGCAAAGCGGCCTGCCGCCAAAGGCCTGCTCGACTACCTTCGTCATCACCCCAGGATAATCGGCGGAGTATTGCAGGTTATCAGGTCCAAAGATCACCGGATGGCAGGCATAGTTCACCAGGATGGCGAGTGGCTTGCCATCGGCTCGATCCACGCGCAGGACCGACACTGTCGGGTCCTGCGGTTCGGTTGGCTCTTTGTTGGGATTCGACCAGAGCATGGTGACGCTGCCGTCCGGGTTGACTTGCCGCCGGTTATACCCGATGTAGACTTTTCTGTAGCTATAGCCTGTCCCGAGTTGCGCTGCCACCAAGTGATGGGAAGCTTTGCCGATGGCGCTCTCAATCTTTTGGAGAGCCGCCGTTTCCCATGCCGGCGTTTGACCGCCAGGGTATGCGTCGAGAATGTTTGGACCCGAATGGGTGTGTGATGCCGTAACGATCAGATAGGAAATTCCATACCGGCTGCCTGCCGCTTGCCGAAGCTCGTCAAGCAAAGGCTGCCCAAAGGTGCGGCCAAGATCGAGAGTGACCAATGCCAGCCGTTCCTTGCCCACTTCCAAGACCAGAACACGGGCATAAAGCGGATCAAGAGTCCCGGTCGAGAGCTGGTTGTTCTTGATCCGGCTGAAGTAGCCATACATGGGCAGGCCAGGAGGTGGCGTGATGTCCACCTTCGCCACGCCGGCTCTGAGGCTGGCGCCAGCCAGAGGCGAAGTCACCAGCAACGCCCAGAGAACCACGCAACTTCCCAACTTCAACGCACGTGACATAATGTAATTAACCCCCGTCGCCCGGCGATGCCGTCTTTAAATTCCGCGCGCACCCGGTATTTCTCGGACCCGGATATGCGCCCCGCAAGACGCAGTGTAGAAGCAGGCTTTCAGCGCGTCGCTATCCCCTAGCTCGCAGTAGAAGTTTGACAGTTCCGGGAGTATAAATTTCCGGGATTTGTCGTGTCCGGGCAATGCCGGCCAACACCCCTCACCCGGCTCGCGACGGGAAGCACTGCTTCCCCGCTCGCCACCCTCTTCCCGGGAGAGGGCGGGAGTCAACGATGGAACTACAG
>JBOGJX010000337.1:0-4975 GCA_050745285.1 Terriglobia bacterium | reverse complement strand
GGAATCCATTACAAGACCGACTGTCGGTGTGTGGATTCCCGCTTGCGCGGGAATGACGCCGGGTAGCGCGGACCCGCGTTTTCCGGCGTGGTTAAAACCCCGCCCTTCCGGTGCACGCGAAGGCGGTTTTCAGCATTTTGTTAGACAAAAGCCGCAGAGTTTCAAATGCAAAACTCGGCGCTACATTTCTGCGGCGCAAATTGTGCAAATTGTGCTTGACAGTGCCGGCTCCGCCAGCCTAATATCGCTTCTTACAACTAAATACTGATTCAGTTACCCTGAATCTCATCAAGAGTGGTCGAGGGACGGGCCCGACGACACCACGGCAACCGCTCCGCTTATCGCGGAGGTCAGGTGCTAACTCCTACCCGGTTTTGGGGAAGATGAGAGGGGCCTTACGGTCTTTGCCAAGCCTCCCTGATAAATCGTGGAGGTTTTTTAGTTTTCGAGCCCTCCGGTATTATTCAACCCAAACATCCCTTACGGCCTTACGGCCCGCGCCACCCTGCATGAGACTCCAAGGTGAGGAGGAACCGTGAGCTATGTGTCTCACCTGCAGTGCCGGGAGTGTAGCCGCCAGTACGAATTGAAGCCCATCGCCGCCTGCGAGGAATGCTGGGCGCCGCTTGAGGTGATGTATGACTACGGGCGGTTATGGTCTGATCTGAGGCGCCAGGACATCGCCGCGCGTGCTCCGAATATGTGGCGCTACCGGGAGCTGCTGCCTGTGGTGGGCGATCCCGCGGTTGGACTTCAGACTGGCTTTACCCCGTTATTGCGCACCCCGCGCCTCGCCCGGGCTCTTGGCGCCAGGGAAGTTTATGTGAAGAACGACGCAGTGAACCACCCGACGCTTTCGTTTAAAGATCGCGTGGTGGCCGTGGCGCTCAGCAAGGCGCGCGAATTCGGATTCGAAACGGTGGCCTGCTCTTCCACCGGCAATCTCGGCAACTCCGTAGCGGCGCAAGCCGCGGCGGGCGGCTTTAAAGCGTTCATCTTCATCCCTGCCGATATTGAGCGCGAAAAAATTCTCTCGACGGAGGTTTTTGGCCCCACGCTGGTGCGCGTTGGCGGCAATTACGATCAGGTCAACCGGCTGTGCTCCGAGATTGCCATGAAGTATCCGTGGGGCATCGTCAACGTCAACCTGCGCTCGTATTACTCCGAAGGCTCGAAGACAGTGGGCTACGAGGTGGCGGAGCAACTGGGCTGGCGGCTGCCGCAGAATATAGTGATACCTATGGCCGGAGGATCGCTCATCACTAAGGTCGGCAAAGCCTTCGATGATCTCAAGAAACTGGGCTGGGTTGATCCGATTGCCACGAAGATCTTCGGGGCGCAGGCGACCGGCTGCTCGCCCATTACCACGGCGGCCAAGAAGGGCGATCCGGAAATCGTGCCTCAGAAGCCCAATACCATTGCCAAATCACTGGCCATCGGCAACCCGGCGGATGGCTATTTCGCGGTGAAGACGATTCTTGCGAGCGGCGGCGCTGGAGAAGATGTGAGTGACGCCGAAGTGATCGAGGGCATGCGGCTGCTGGCGGAAACGGAAGGCGTCTTCACGGAAACGGCGGGTGGTGTTACCGTCGCGGTGGCGCGCAAGCTGATCCGCGGAGGGCTGTTGAACCCGGAGGAGTCCATCGTTCTGGCAATCACCGGCAACGGCCTTAAAACGCTGAGCGCGATGGGCGAGGCGATTGAAGAAGCCACGGTGATCCGCCCGAAGCTTGCCGACTTCGAAGACCGGTATATTGGCGCCGCCACGGCGGCCGCGGTCTCTGCCGTCTGATTCCGTTAGGCGTGTTTGGCCCACCCTTGCGGCTATGCCGCTTGCCTTTCGTAGGGGCGCTGCTGGTGGGAAGCATTGCTTCCCCTGCGCCCAAACCAGCGGGCGCAGCAAGCAGCGCCCCTACGAAAGCTAACCATACTTCCCATTCTTCTCTGCTAGAATTCCATTATGTCCAAGCCATTCTCGGTCCGGGTTCCTGCGACCAGCGCCAACTTGGGGTGTCTCTTCGATTGTGCGGCCTTGGCGTATGGTCTTTACCTCAACGTACACGTCACGCCGCACGCCGCGGGAAATACGCAGATTAGCTACCGGGGTGTTACTCCCGAACGCATTCCGGTGGATGAGACCAATCTGATCGCGCGTACCATCCGCCAGACGCTGGAAAGTTGGGGAAAGACCCGCGGCTTCGACCTCGAAATCGAGAACCAGATTCCCGTGCGCGTGGGGTTGGGATCAAGCGCGGCGGCCATCGTGGCCGCGCTTGCCGCGAGCCATGTGCTCGCGGATCGCGTGTTGCTCGACGATGAATTGATCGGCCTCGCGGCGAAGATCGAAGGGCATCCTGATAACGCCGCCGCGGCCTGGCTTGGCGGGTTCACGATTTCCACCCAGGCGGGCGACCGCGTGATGTCACTTTCCTGCCCCGTCCCGGACCGCCTCAAACTAGTGCTGGTGATTCCGGACTACCCGCTTGCCACGGAGAAGTCCCGCGAGGTCCTGCCGGAGGCTTATTCCCGCGTGGATGCTGTGCACAACCTGCAACGGGCCGCTATGATCGCGGCAAGGTTCTTTTCCGGCATGGCGGACCTCAACCGCTGCCTTTTCGACGACCGCTGGCACCAGCCATATCGTATGCCACTGATGCCTGGCCTCCCGGAGGTTCTTAATCTCCGGATGCACGGGTTGCTAGGTGTTTGTCTGAGTGGCGCCGGACCTTCCATCCTTGCGCTGACCAAGGAAAATGGACCCGCCATTGGCGAGGCCATCCGGCAAACCCTGAGCCAACACGGCGTGCAAGCGGAAACCACCCTCCTTCCCCCTGACAATAAAGGCGCCAAAGGCTGGAATCTTCCGGGCTAAGCAGGCAACAAGAAATAATGCCAGTAATCACACGCAAAAAGTAGCCACGGCACGAAGTTTGTGCCGTGGGCACTTCGATGCCCAAACACCCACGGCACGCAAACCGTGCCATGGCTACCACTATAGAAGCGCTCTATGAGCGCCGGATTTGTGGAAGAGTAAAACCCGGCGGTCAGGCAAGCAGTTGCCGCTCCACTACCGTCCCACGTTGACGCCTTAGATACGAGGCCATAGAATGACCATTGGATAGCCCACAAATGCCTGATCCTAATTTCCATCGCACGCCCAGGCCCTTCGCTCCGCTGCGCCCTCCCAAAGTGCGCAGCCACCGGATTTTCGGGCAGTTGGCCTTTGTTATCCTGGTCCTGCTGGCGATTGGCATGGGGGCTTTGGCGGGGCTTGTTTTTGTGTACTCGTCAAACTTGCCCCAGGTGAGCGAGCTGTTTGATTACCGGCCCGACGTGACCACATCCCTTTACGCCAATGACGGCAGCGTGATTGGGAGCTTTGCCCTTCAGCGACGCGTGATTGTAACCTACGTTCAGATTCCTCCCGTCCTTCGCAACGCCATCATCTCGGTCGAAGACCGCCACTTTGAAAGCCACTTTGGGGTGGACGTGCTGCGCATTGTGCGCTCCGCGGTCGTGGATATGATTGAGTGGCGGAAGGCGGAAGGGGCAAGCACCCTGACGCAGCAGTTAAGCCGCAGACTCTTTCTGACGCCGCAGAAATCGTGGCAGAGAAAAATCCGGGAGGCGCTGCTTGCCATTCAAATCGAGCGGCACTTCACCAAGGCTCAGATTTTCACGATGTATTGCAACATCATGCCGTGGGGCGCGGGAAGCTTCGGCGTCGAGGCGGCAGCCGAGCGCTATTTCGGAAAGCATCTGAACGAGATTACCTTGCCGGAGGCTGCGACGCTTGCCGGCGTGCTCCGCAACCCCACTTATTATTCGCCCATGCATCATCCGGCGCGCACTCTCGAGCGCCGCAACGAAGTCCTGGCGGCGATGTTGAGCAATGGGAAGATTTCGAACTCAGAATACCGCAAGGCGATAGGCGCGCCCCTCGGGCTTCACATGCAGCAATGGAACCGCGAGGTGGCGCCTTACTTTGTACAATACGTGCGCCGGAGGCTGCTCAACAAATACAGCGCCCAGACGGTGAACACGGACGGCCTGCGCGTCTATACTTCGCTCGATCCCCGTCTGCAAGAATTTGCGGTGGAGGCATTGCGCAAGGGCCTGCGCGAAGACGACAAACGGCGGGGCTGGCGCGGCCCGGAAAAGAACATCCTGAGGAGGAACGGGCGGCGGGAGGACAGCGCGCGCGAGACCCTCGAGGGCTACACCGACCCCGATTGGGAAAATCCGGTTTTAGTGGACAGCCGCATTCACGGGCTGGTCGTGGCCGTCAAGCCGGGCTACGCGCTGGTAAGATTTGGCGGCCTCACGGCGCAGCTCACGCCGCCCGATTTTGCTTGGACGAAGCAGAAGTCGCCGGGGACGCTCTTCCACGTTGGCGACGTCGACCTCTTCCATATCACCGCGGTGAAGGGCCGCACGGCTTTGGCAAGGCTCGATCAGTACCCCACCGTTCAGGGCGCGATCCTCGCGCTGGATAACAAGACGGGCGCCATCCGGGCGATGGTCGGAGGCTACGACTACAATAACAGTGAATTCAATCGCGCCGCGCAGGCGGAGCGCCAGGTGGGTTCGTCGTTCAAGGTGTACGTCTATTCGCAGGCGCTGCTGGATGGGTTCAGCCCCTTTGATAGCATCGTGGATGAGCCCGTCACTTACGGAGGCTGGTCGCCACACAACTACGATGACCGCTTTGAGGGCCGGATTACGCTGCTGCACGCACTGGCCGAATCGCGCAACGTTCCGGCCGTGCGGCTGCTCGCGCGTGTGGGGATTGATAAGGTCATCCGGCTTTGCCGCACTTTTGGAATTACGTCCCGGCTGGTTCCGAATCTTCCGTTGGCGCTCGGAGCTTCATCGCTGACCCTGCTTGAGCATACCTCGGCCTACTCGACGTTCCCGGACGACGGCTTGCATATCCAACCCCACGCCATCCTTCGCGTTTCGGATTACGATGGCC
>JBOGJX010000336.1:0-6257 GCA_050745285.1 Terriglobia bacterium | reverse complement strand
GGACGGAATAGACCCCCCAATGAACAAAAATTCCGAATTTGGCATGGTCGTACCACTGCGGCACGGGCCTGCTATTGATGGAACTCCAGTTGGGCTGATAGGTTTTTTGCTGAGAGAACGAGATGGGGCTTGCCAGAAGAACGGCAGCGAGAACGGCGATCACATAGCGTTTCATCAAAGCTCCTTGGTCGCTCATGCGGCAGCGTGCGCCATGGCCGCGAGGAACAACGGAGTATAGCTTCAGTTTCGCGGCGATGCAATGGCCGCACGCTTAATACGAGCAATCTCGCTGGTTATTGGAAAGACCCGATCACGTGCATGCACAAAGGAGACCCGTCGTGGTATCAGGGTTCGCCCCTGGACATGTTCGACGTTGTTCACCTGATTGGTGGCGCTGCGTTGGAGGGCCACGAAGACCCATTCGGCCCGCTGAACCCGTTGCATTACATCATCCAACTCCCGGAAATGATTGTTCCCGCTGGCGGCACGTATAACGCGATATGCACACTGATGGGAGGCTGCAACCTTGGGCATTAATGGGAGGTCCGCTGACAGGAGGAATGTTCACGCAACGGCAGGAAGCCTGCTGGCCTGGGCCTGGCACTGCCTGCGTACTCTTTCCTTGGCTGTGATGCTCCTAGCAACTTTCCGACCGGCAAGGGCTCAGCAGCCGCGCCCAGGTCAGCAGATCAGGGTCCGCTTCCTGAACCCCAAATCGGGGAAGCCCATCCGCAAGATGGGGTGGGTTGCCCTCGGCCAGTACAGATGCGATAGAGCAGACTTGCCGAAATGCTTCGTGTCGCTGACGAACGCACGGCCTGGTCGGAACGGCCAAGTTATCTTCACCCTTCACAACCCACTGCCCATGTTCGTTGATATCAATGATTCGGCCGACCTCTGGTACAGCGGCGGCCTTGTTCCCACGAGTAAGGTCCTCGAGGCTGGCGTGGTTTTCGACTACTCGGACGCGAAGCCGCCGCGCGGCTACTGGGTGAACAGCCAGGGGCAGCCGGTGATGAAGTCCGGCTCGCTCCTTCCTGACGGACAGAAGCCTACGAAAGGGGCGGCGAAGCTCAAGGTGAGCGCCAAGCCCGGCGAGATTATCTTTGTGGCGGATGTTCACCTTTAAGCCCGAATTCGCAAATTGAAAACAAAGGGGTTAGCCAAACTCTATGAAATATAAGATGTAACCAGCTTGTTTTCAGCAAGTTAGGTGGCACAAATCCAACTTGCGCGAAGTTGGATTTCAACAGCTTAAGGCACTGATAATGCAACGCTTAGTTAAAATTGGAGTGGGTCAACTTACGAATTCGGGTTAAAGAGGTACTCCGCGCGCGCCCGTGTGTTCATAGTCCGCCCGTTCTCGAACTGGAATTTCCAGGAGATTTCCACTGCGAGCAGCCGCTGCGAGGATACGTTAGTCAAGTTGTAGGTAAGCTGTCCGGCGCCAGCGGGTGTCGCGGCAGCGTGGACATCTGATATTTCAAGTGGAATTTCCGGCTGGGGAACAATTGTAATATTGACGGCCGCCGTTGCTGCCCACGCCGCCATCGTAGCAACTGTCACCAGAAGACTACCAAGGAATACGCTAAACGTCATTTTTTTCATTGTCTTTTACCTCCTTGCCATTCCCTTTACTTCACATTCGGCTTCAGAATTGCGCTGTCTCCTATGGACAGTAGTAAAGACAATCGTAAATGGTGCCATCCGAACACTCGCTCATGCACTTGGCGGGTCTATCGCAATTGCCGCTGCCGAGCTCGGCGAAGAAACAACTGGCGCTCATAGTACAGCACTGTACTTGGTACGCGTTGTTGTCGCAGTTAAAGCAGTCCAGTTCCACAGTAGCGCACAATTGCGCCTTGGCCGTGCCCGCGCCAGCCATCGCCAGAGCGAACGCTGCGAGCGCCAACTTGGGCGCCATCCGCTTTCGGGTTCTCTTTGAGGAGTCCATTTTACACCTCCTTTGTGTGGGTTATTAAGCGAAGGCTACACCGGGGGGGGGCTGTCAAGGTCTATTTTCTAGACTATTTTCGGGATTCCAAAGCGGCGCCGGCTCGTCATTAAATAGGCTAGTGTACAAGGCTACATCAAAACAGACCACACGCCATCTCGTCAAGTTGAGCCACGCTGCTCGTGCGGATGACTGGCGTTAGAGTCTGTGTGGAAACGCCGAATCATGCGCTTTAGCGGCGGCGTCCCCGCGGCCGAAATGATTGAAAACAAAGGGGGGCGGCGGGGACGCCGCCGCTAAAGCCGCAGTTGTCACACACACACTCGCTAGTCCCATCTTGGCGCGCTCCGTTCATTGTTCAAGTCTGATTCCCCGCTATTGGCGCCACCGCAGGCGTTTGCTGCATCTCATCAATGGGTGCTGGCCGGTCCAGGGCACAGACGCGAGACAGTGCAATATGGAAAAATCAGTTGCGCGCCGGTGAAGTTCGCGGGAGAATGAACTGAGGACAGGGTTCACGGCCATTCCGAACGCCAGCCCGCTCAGCAGGTTGCTGAAAAACCCCGACATGTCATGCTGAGCGAAGCGAAGCATCTGCTTGTCGTATTGAGAATAAAAAAGGTAGATTCTTCGCTACGCTCAGAATGACAGCCGGAAAGGGCTTTTCAGCAACCCGCTGAAGACATCCAAGGAAACCGCATTGCGCCCACCAGGACAGCGAAAGTCTTTTCAAGGCCGTGACGGTACCCCCCTATTGCCTGACCTTGAGCTTTTTCCCACTGTCGAGCTTGTGGATGAAAAACCGCACGACCATTGTGGTGTTTTCGCTGTTTTTGGCCACCCGGATGCGGCGAAGATGGCGCACCTGGGTCTTTACGCGCTGCAGCATCGCGGGCAGGAAAGCGCCGGAATCGCGGTCTCGGATGGCCTCAAGCTGACCTGCCACAAAGGCATGGGCCACGTCAACGAGCTTTTCAACGCCGGGGTATTGAAGACCCTTCCCGGCCACCTCGCTATCGGCCATACCCGCTACTCGACCGCCGGTGATACGGACCTTCGCAACGCGCAGCCGCTCATCGTCAGTTGCCTCAAGGGCCAAGTGGCTCTTGCGCACAACGGCAATCTGGTCAACGCCTCATCGCAGCGGCACGAGCTTGAGACCAAGGGCGACATTTTCCAGACCACCAGCGACACGGAATTAATCCTGCATTACTTCGCGCGCTCAAAACAGCCGGGCATTCCTGAATCGCTGGCGGGCGCTTTGGATCGCATTGAAGGGGCTTATTCCCTCGTCGCGCTGTTTAAGGACAGCGTGTATGGCATCCGCGATCCGCGTGGATTTCGTCCCCTTGCTCTGGGGCGCTTGGGAGACGCGTGGGTGCTGGCGTCAGAGACGTGCGCCTTTGATCTGATCAACGCCACGTATGTACGGGAGGTTGAGCCGGGAGAGATGGTGATTCTTGACCGTCGCGGCGTGACGTCGCTCCGGTTTGCGCCCCCCGCGCCGCGCCTCGCCTATTGCATCTTCGAGCACGTCTATTTCTCCCGGCCTGACAGCGTGGTTTTCGGACGCTCCGTGCAGAAGAGCCGCGAGATGCTGGGCAAGCTGCTGGCCCGTGAACACCCCGCCCAGGCCGACCTGGTTGTGCCGGTTCCGGATTCGGGCGTTCCGGCGGCCATTGGGTATGCGGAGGAATCCGGCATTCCCATGCGGCTGGGTCTGATCCGCAACCACTACGTGGGTCGCTCCTTTATCGAGCCAACGCAGGCGAACCGCGATCTCGCGGTCAAGCTCAAGCTCAACCCCGTGCGGAGCCTGATCGAGGGTAAGCGCGTGGTGCTGGTGGACGATTCGATTATCCGGGGAACCACCAGCCGCAAGATCGTGCGCCTGGTGAGGGATGCCGGGGCCAAGGAAGTCCACTTGCGCGTCAGTTGCCCTCCGACCACGTCTCCCTGCTTTTATGGAATCGATATTCCAACGCGGGAAGAGCTTATCGCCGCCACGCACAGCGTGGAGGAAATCCGGCAATATATTGAGGCAGACACGTTGGGCTACCTTTCCCTCGATGGATTGCGACAAGCCACGCAAGACACACAGGGCCAGTTCTGCCAGGCCTGCTACACCGGAAATTATCCCACCACCATTCAGGAGACACTCATCGCATTGCGCCATCGCGATTAACCATGGAACCCACCGGCACCCCCGAAATAGAACAAGGCCAGCTCGCGGAGCCGGCTGAGCCCATGAGCAGCGCGCCCGCGCCGAAGAAGGGTGACGGCGCCTGGGATACGGTCCGGTCTCTGCTGATTATCCTGGTGGGGGTTTTTTGCATCCGGACGTTTATCGGTGAAGCGACAGTGATTCCTACCGGCTCGATGGAAAATACCATCCTGATCGGTGATCACGTGTTTCTGGATAAGTTGCCCTATGGCCCACAAGTGCCCTACACATCGCTGCGCCTGCCGTGGCTTAAGACCGTCCATCGGGAAGACATTATCGCCTTCCATTACCCGCGGAATCCGTCGTTGATGTACGTGAAGCGCGTGATCGGCGTGGGCGGCGACGTGATACGGGTGGTGAACAAACAGGTTTACCGGGACGGCAAGCGGCTGGTTGAGCCTTACGCTGTGCACGAGTATCCCGGCATGGTTGAGTTGCGCGACAATTTTCCACCCAGCGTGGATGAAATTAACGGCTTGGCGGAAGAGTGGGGGGTGGATCCCACCTGGGCGCGCAACATGCCGAAATACATTTACCCGGATGGGCTGCACGTGCCCAAGGGGTATCTCTTCGTCATGGGCGACAACAGGGACAACTCCTCCGACAGCCGCTTCTGGGGATTTGTGCCCATTCAGAACGTGGTGGGCGAGCCGCTCTTTGTCTACTGGTCGTATAACGCTCCCACGCAGGAGTGGATGGAGGAAAGTCTCGAAGGCCGCTTGCGGTTCGACGGCTCGATCATCGTGAATTTCTTGCAGCGAACGCGCTGGTCGCGGATGGGGAAGCTCTTTCTGAATCCGCAGTAGCAGAAACCGGCCATGCCGCATTCTGCCTCGTAGGGGCGCTGCTTGCTGCGCCCGAAACCGATGAGCCGCAGGAAGCGGCGCCCCTACAGCGCAACAAACGGCTTATCCGCAGGTTCCGCCACAAAAATCTATGCGTTACAAAGATGCCGGCGTTGATTTCGGCGCCGCCCGCAACGCCAAATCCAAAATCAAGAAGCTAGCCCGGAAGACGTTTAACTCGCGCGTGTTGAGCGACGTGGGCGCCTTCGGCGGATTCTACGCGCTCAACGGTCTGCCGCGCGACGCCGTGCTGGTGGCGAGCGTGGATGGCGTGGGCACCAAGCTGAAGATCGCTTTCGAAATGAACCGCCATTCCACAGTGGGCGCGGACCTCGTGAACCATTGTGTGAATGACATTGCTGTGCACGGCGCGTCGCCGCTTTTCTTCCTGGATTACCTGGCCACGGGCCGGATGCATCCTGCAAGGGTTGAGGAAATTGTCCGAGGCATCGCGAGCGCCTGCTGCGCCGCGGGCTGCGCGCTGATTGGCGGAGAAACGGCGGAGATGCCGGGCTTCTATCCCGACCAGGAATACGACCTTGCCGGGACAATCATCGGCTGGGTCCGCCGCAGTAAGATTTTGGACGGCAGCGCTATTCTCCCCGGCGATGCGATTCTCGGCCTGCCTTCTTTGGGGCTGCACACTAATGGCTACTCGCTCGCGCGCAAGGTGCTCCTCGAAAGCGCAAAACTGAAGCTAGATAAGCGGATTGCTGAACTCGGGCGCACCTTGGGGGACGAGTTGCTCGCGCCGCACTGTTGTTATGGGCCAGTGGTTGGGCCGTTGCTTGAAGAGGGCTGGCTGAAGGGCTTGGCTCACATCACCGGAGGCGGGATCACGGATAACACTCCACGAATTCTCCCCAACGGCTGCCAGGCGGAAATCGAACTCGGAACCTGGCCCGCGCTCCCCATCTTTGACCTCATCGCCCGCTTGGGCAACGTGCCCCAGGACGAAATGCTGCGCACATTCAACTGCGGCCTCGGAATGCTGTTGATTGTCTCGCAACGCCGCCTCGATCTCGTGACATCACACCTCAAGAAGAAGAAAGAAAAATTCTGGTTCATTGGGCGCATCGTGCGCGGCAAGCGCAGCGTGAAATACATCGCCGCGCATTCATAACCGCGGCCTCTGGTCTGTAGGGACGCGGTGGTTTAGGAATGTCTCGTAGCGCAGAGTTTTGCCGTTAAAACTCTGCGGTATTCGCGCTGATAAATACGAAAACGCCGCAGA
>JBOGJX010000335.1:0-2520 GCA_050745285.1 Terriglobia bacterium | reverse complement strand
CGCGGTGGGTGAGGGCCTTTTCATGGCTTTGCGACATCCGCTTGAGGAGGTCGCCGCGGCGAGCGACGAAGAATCTCGCAAAATGTTGGCTTAACACAAAAGCAGATTCTTCGCGTTGCTCTGAATGACAGCCAATGGAATTTTCAACAACCGACTTATGGGAGCAGCATATGGTAGAAGACATTAAAACCTATCAAGACATTTCGGCGAGCCAGCAGCGGCACATTAGCGTGCAGCGCTTTTTCGAGATCTCTCTGCTGCTCATGCTTGGGACTGCCTTTTTAACGCTCTCCTCCACCGGCAAGCTCGACTTCGTCTCCATCGTTCTCTTTTCGGTTGCGCTGGGCATCAAGCTTTGGAGCTACGTGCGCGGGGAATCGGGCTACCTCCTTCAGGCGCGCACGGTCAATCGCGCGGCCATCGGGTACCTTTTTTTCTTCCTATTCGACCTCGCCTTTCTTGAGAGTGGCTCGGTTCCCGCGGACCGCATGCTTTCCGCCACGGTCCACATGATCCTGTTTATCACCGTCATGAAAATTTTTTCCGCGCGGCGCTACCGCGACTATGCGTACCTAGCAGCGCTCTCCTTCCTCATGATGCTGGCGGGCGCCGTGCTCACCGCGGGCTCCGGGTACCTGATGGGGCTCGCGCTCTACGTGTTGTTTTCGATTTGCATGTTCATCAGCTTTGACATCAAGAGCGGAATGGATTGGGCGCGCCAGCCGCCCCGCGGGCCCTATGCCGAGGCCTCGCGCAACCGGATCGCCATCGAGAATTCGCTCGTGGTGACCGCAATCGAGCTGGCGCTTGGGACCACCGCCTTGGCAGCCATTCTGTTTTTCATCATCCCCCGTTATCACACCTCCTACTTGGGCAACTTTGCTTCCGAAGCCGGGAGCGTGACAGGCTTTTCCGATAGCGTCCGTCTGGGCGAGATCGGCAGAATCAAACGGTCCAACCTTGTGGTGATGCGGATCCAGCCGCAAGGCGGCCCGCGTGCGTTCCAGGGAGTTTACTGGCGCGGCATCGCCTTAACGAGCTTCACCGGCCGGACGTGGTATAACGAAAACACGGAGCGCGTGCGCTTGGCGCCGGCCGGAGATGGAAATTTTGTTTTGCCGCGCCCGGACGGATGGAGACACCGCCCGCATCGCCTGCTGCGCTACCGCGTTTTGCTCTCTAACGTCTCGACGGACGTCCTCTTTACCGCCGCCCAGCCGGTTGAGGTGACGGGGCCGTTCCCGGCCATTGCGCTCGATGAAACCTGGTCGCTGCACAACCCCCGGCACGCGGGAGCGCCGGTTGAATACGCGGCCATCTCGGATGCCGGATTGCCCACGCAGCGCCAGTTGCGCCTGGATGGGCAAGACACTCCCTCGGAAATCCGCATGCGCTATCTGAATCTTCCCGAGCTCGACCCGCGTATTGCCGTGCTGGCCAGGCAGATCACCGCCTCCCAATCGAACAATTACGACCGCGCGCTCGCCATCCAGGATTACCTGCGCAAAAACTTCGGCTATACGCTTGACCCGCCTTCGATCCAGCCCTCCGATCCGGTGGGCAGCTTCTTATTCGTTTCGCGGAAGGGATATTGCGCCTACTTTGCCGCCGCCATGACGCTGATGCTGCGCACGCTGCGAGTGCCCGCGCGCGTGGTAAACGGCTTCCAGACTGGCGATTACAACCCCGTGGCGCGCGACTTCATCGTGCGCGCCCGCGACGCGCATAGCTGGGTGGAGGTTTACTTCCCCACCTATGGTTGGGTGCCCTTTGATCCCACGCCGCCCGGGCCGAGCGATGCTGCGGCATTGAGCAGGCTGGATGATTATCTCGATGCAGCCAGTCTTTTCTGGAACGAGTGGGTCATCAACTACGACTCCGCGCATCAGATGATCTTGGGTCAGAAGGTGGACCACGATTCCCATCAGGTCCGCCTTGGGGCGCGCCGGTGGCTCAGCGGCCTGCGCACTCGCGGGTCGCGCTGGGCGGCGCATACAGAGGTAAGCCTCATGGCTCATCGGCTGCTGCTTTGCCTGGGGTCGGCGCTGTTAGCCGGTTACTGGTTACTTGACCGGCATGCGTGGCTCGACGAGTTGCGGTTCCGCTATGGGCCACGCTTCAGCCGCCGCTGGGAAGGGAGCGCTCAGCAGGCTGCGCTCACCTACCGGCAGTTATTGAAAATTCTGCGGCGCAAGGGGATCGAGCGCCTTCCCGCACAGACGCCGCGCGAATTGGCTCTCTCCCTTTCGCCTTTCCCCGTTGGGGCTGCCGTCAACGAGTTTACGCGGCTATACAACGCTTTGCGTTTCGGTCATGAGCCGGTTCCGCGCGAACGGTTTCTTTCCTTGCTCGATGAATTGACGGTTGCGTTCGAAGCCAAATCACACCGCGCGTAAATGCCGGAAGCGGCCGCGATTGAACGACGGAGACGGCTGTTGCTATACTGGCTCTCCTGAGGTCGATTACGGGCAAAAATGGCGGATAGCGTGTAGCGCAGAGTTTTGCTTTTAAAACTCTGCG
>JBOGJX010000334.1:0-9123 GCA_050745285.1 Terriglobia bacterium | reverse complement strand
CCAAGAAAAACGGCCGTGCCGCAAGGCGCTTCCCATTTTCGTTATCTTCCGCTGCGGAAGAAAGTCAAACGCACGGTCCGACGGCACGGCTGAAGCCGCGCCCTTTCGACTGAATTCTCATGCTTTGCGGGTGTCGCAAAGCGACATGACCGACCACCCTGTTTGTTACCAGAAAGAGCTGTTTTTGCATTTTTTCCGGCGTGGTTGAAACCCCCGCCGTTCCAAACGCTCTTCAGCAGCCTACGAAGAGGACTCGGACCGCTGGCGGAGGGTTCTCGTGACCGTCCTTGAAGGAAGCGGAGGCGTCATGCCTCCTGGTATTTCACTTGCGGGTTCGCATCAGCCGGTAAATCGAAATGCCGGGAATTGCCGCCTTCAAGACGGTGGTTAACGGCGAAGACGGCCAGTTCCAGCCGATTGGAAACCCCGAGCTTGTCATAGATATTACTCAAATGATGCTTCACCGTGCGCTCGGCGATAGAATACTTTTTCCCTACATCCTTGTTCGAGCATCCCGTCACGATTGTCGAAACAATTTCCAGTTCACGCGGAGTGAGCCCGTAGCGTCTGGCAGAATTCACTCCGTTGTGGTGAAGCATGAAGCCACGGATCGCGTCAACGATAGTGGCTACGCCTTTCTCGCCTGCCCAATACTGTCCTGCGATCACACTGCGTACGCAATTGAGCAGTAGATGCGTGGCCGAGTTCTTAAATAAGACGCCGTGCGCCCCACACTCAAAGGCGTCGACTATCTGATTTTTCTCAACCGCCGCCGCCATCACGATGGTGCGCATCCCGGAGTGCAGTGAAGCAAGGTGGCTGAGGACATTTAACCCGGCATCAGACATGGCTAGGTCGAGCATAAGGACGTCTGGTTTGAGATCGTGAATCATCCTGACGGTCTCGGAGCTGTTCGCGGCCTCCCCAATAACATCCAGACCCGCCTCTGCTTCCAGCAGTCTGCGGATTCCATAGCGGACAATCGGCTCCTCTGAGGCAATCACCACAGGGACACATTTATAAGGGTTGTTCATTTGGGCTTGGTCGATCGAGGGATTAAGCGTTGGAGTGATTCGGCAGTCAGTCTATTGAGTAAACATATGGCTTTGCGGTACTCACAAAACATGAAGATAATTTTCGTAACTTCCCTCCCGGGTCAGGAGGGGCGGAGGGTCGCTGAAGGATGTTTTTCCCTTTCCGGTCCGCCATCCCTACCCCTCCTAATCTAGGATGGGGATTTTCACAGCAGTCGGTCATGTCGCTTTGGCGACACCCGCAAAGCATGAAAATTCAGTCGGAAGGGCACGGCTTCAGCCGTGCCGTCGGACCGTGCGTTTGACCTTCTTCCGCTGTGGCGATGGGCGGCTCGCCCATCGCCGCAGCGGAAGATAACGAAAATGGGAAGCGTCTTGCGGCACGGCCGTTTTTCTTGGAAACGCTGGCCGTGCCCTTCCGCTCTCCTAGCCGGAATTTTTGGAGCAGGATTGCATATTATAGTGATGCCTTTTGCTGTGGCGGCGTTCTCTGAACGCCGGAAAACCAGCGGCGAGACGCCGCCGCTACAATGGCGGATGTCACTTCAATTTGTAATCCTCAATAATCCCCCTCTATCTCTTATCGGCGGGTGGAGGCGCATGGATGCGCGAGATCAACACCGCGCCGCTATTCCATGAGATGCCATCTGTTTTCAGACGTGAATGCGCAGCCGCCAGAGGCTGAGGCTGATGAGCTCGCGGAGAGAGTAGACCGTGCGCAGGTAGGAATCCGCCTCGATGGAGCTGTTGGGAACCGGCGAGCCATAGGCAGTGATTCCGTAGTACCGGAAAAATACTTTGACCCGGTAAAGATGAAAACCATCACTGACGGCGATGCAAGTCCGCACGTTCAACCGGTCGAGAATGGCGGCGACGGCGCGCACGCTCTGCAGGGTAGTTTCGCCGTGCGTTTCCGCGACGATCCTTTCCGCCGCCACGCCTTGCTGAATAAGGTAATCGCGCCCCACTCCGCCCTCGGTATAATGGCGATCTCCGCCGCTGCCTCCGGTAGTGATGACGGTGGGCGCGAGACCCGCTTCTTCCAGGGCCAAAGCGTGGTCCAGGCGCGCCTGATAGACAGGCGACGGGACACCGTCATATTCGGCCGCGCCCATCACCACGATCGCTCCCGCCGGGCGAGCCTGATCCTTTGTTGCCTGGGCGCGGATAGAGTGGTAGAGAGAGCGCTCAGCCAGGACGATGAGGATGGCGAGCCCGAGCGCGGCGAATAGGAAAACCCAACGGCGGATGTGCTTGCGGCTCAGCCGAAAAACTCCTTGAGTTCATCTTCAGTGATCGGGCCGTGCCTCAGGATTCGCGGCCGCAGGCCGGCAAGATCCACGACCGTAGAGGCCACGTCATCGCAGGTCGAGCCGCCATCCAGGATCAGTGGCAAGTTCCGCCCGATCTGCTCATCCACTTCGGCAGCCGTCTTGCAAGCGCGATGATCGGCGAGATTCGCGCTGGTACCGGTCAACGGCCGGGCCGCCGCGCCGATCAGCGCGACCGCGAGTTCGGCGCGCGGCCATCTTAAGCCCACGTTGCCGGTATTGCCCGTCACCTTTAACGGGATCAGGCGCGAGCCCGGAACCACAAGCGTCAGCGGACCCGGCCAGTACTTTGCCGCCAGCTCAAAGAAAAGGCGCGGCGGATCGCTGGTCAGCTCCGTAGCCTGATCGAGCGAGCTCACGAGCAGCGGCAGCGGACGGTTAAATGACCGCCCTTTGACACGATACACCTCGCTCACCGCCGCCAAGTTGAAGGGGTCAGCGCCCAATCCATAGACCGTGTCCGTGGGAAATGCCACCACCTTCCCACTTACGATCAGCCGCGTTGCGCATTCGAGCGTATGGCTCAGGCTTGCGCCATCCACCTTTAGAATCTCTGCCATTCGGCCCCGGCTTCCTTCGCAATTCTGGGTTGGCGCTGACCGTAACATAAGCGCCAAGGAAGGTCAAGTTTAACCGGCGCCTGTGTTTAACCGGCGCCTGTGTTTAACCGGCGCCTGTTTAACCGGCGCCTGGTGTTATTATGTTGAGTTATCTTCTGAGCTGTCAGGGCATGGCTTCAGCCATACCGTAAGCGCGCCCCCCTCACCCCCAGCCCCTCTCTCTTTTAGGGAGAGGGGGGACCGCGGGGAAGCAGTGCTTCCCGGCGCGGTGGGTGAGGGCTTTGTCGGCACGACTGAAGTCGTGCCCTGACGGCTACCAAGCCGACTTAGCCTCATAATACTGGCCATTTGTGCCTTTTCAATTGCGCTTGAATTTTATAACATTTGAGCAGATGCACATATGAATCGCCCTGTGCGCGGAGGGTCGCCCTCGCATCCGCGAAGGGTTATGGAGGATTATGTCCAAGAAGCACCGTGGAGTAATTCAGAAGCAGTTCACGCGGACGATTGATGCGTTCTCGAAGTATGCGGTCCGCGATTCCGCCGAAACCTTGGCAGAGCGCGTCGCCTACGCCAAGGCGCAGCCGGACGACCTTGTGCTTGACGTGGCGTGTGGGCCGGGAACTCTCGTGCTGGCCTTCGCGCCGCTCGTCAAGTTTGCCCGCGGAATCGACGTGACCCTAGCAATGTTAATGCGGGCAAGGGAGTATCAACAGGAGCGGCAAATCACCAATGCAGCTTTCGACCGGGGTGATGCTGAGCAGTTGCCGTATCCGGACAGCGCATTCAGCCTGGTCACCTGCCAGTTCGCCTTCCACCACATGACGAAACCGGAGGCAGCGCTTAAGGAAATGCTTCGCGTCACCCGGCCTGAGGGCCGCCTCATGATCGTGGACACTGTGGCGCCGGAAAGCGATGAGAAGTGGGATCTGCACAACCGCGTTGAGGTGATCCGCGATCCTTCCCACACCGCATCGCTGCGCCTGACGGCGTTTTTGAATATGTTCGACCGGCTCGGCCTCGAAGCCGTACGCCAGACCGTGAAGCGCCAGCCTCGATCATTTGACCAGTGGATGCTGCGCGCCGGGCTTGATCCATTTCACATGCGATACCGCGAAGCCCGCAAGCTCATCGAAGATTCAATGCCAGCCGACGGAACGGGCTTTTCGGCGCAGCGGCAGAATGGCGACATCCTCATCGTGCACTACGAAGGCTTGTTCCTCTTGCAGAGGCGGGCAGCAATCGGGTAGCGCAGGACCGTGCTTTTCAGGTAGCCACGGCACGATTTGCGTGCCGTGGGTTTTTCAAGGCCCGCGGCACAAACCGGGCGCCGTGGCTACCACTATTCCGCGTTTCTTACATCGGCTTTAAGTTTCAACTTAGCTTTATTCTCTGCAAGGAAGCTGCGCAGCGCGTCTGCGGAGTCGAGGAGCCGGGTCCACTGCTCGTAATAGAGCGTCACGGGGAAGCGGCCAAGGCCGTAAACACTGACGCCGCCCTTCTCGCTCACCCTGAACTCCATGCGGCCCATTTTCCGTCCGGAGACCTGCTTTTCAAGCTCCGCGATGCGCGCCTGCAACTCTTCTTTGGTAGGTTCTGCCATTTATTGATGCTCCTTTCGATTGACGTTTATCCCTTCAACCGTTCTTTTGAGTTTACCTGAAAAGGCCATTCGCCGCGCCGCTTGGCCCGGATAGCGTAGGCCGCCGATCCCACCACGAGAACAGCCAGCGCAAACATCAGCGAGCGCGGCGTGGCCGTGCCCAGCACAAAAAGCCAACCGAGAAGCGAGACGATTCCGGGGATGGGATAGAACCACATGCGGAAGGGCCGCTCCATTTTGGGCGCACGGGCGCGAAGCAGGAAAAATCCTATCGTTTGCGGCAAGTACTGGATGAGCACGCGCACGGCGATCAAACTCCCGATGACTTCGCCGAGATTCCCGAGACTGAAAAACGACGCAATCACCCCCAGCGTAATGAGCGACACATAAGGGAACCCACCCTTGGGATGGAGCTTGGAGAAGACGCGGAAAAAGTTTCCGTCCTCGGCCGCCGCGTAAGGAATACGGGAATAGCCCAGAAGGAGGGAAAACACGGACGAGAACGCGATCCACAGGAGAAGGATCGCCATCATCTTTCCGGCAAACGCTCCTTCCAGCATCTGAATATACTGCGAGGCGATGAACTTACTTTCCAGAAGCTGATGCCACGGGATCACGCTGATGAAGGAGGCGGTCATCAGCAGATAAAGCACGCCGACCAGAAGGATTGACCCCATGATGGCGCGCGGGATCACGCGGCCAGGGTCGCGGATCTCCTCGGCCAGGTAGCAGACGTTGTAGTAACCGAAATAATCGTAGAGCGCATAAAGCGTAGCGTGGCCAAGGCCGGCCCAGAAAATCCAACTCATGTGGAACGCGTGCGGAGAAAACGCAAACAGCCGCGCCGCGCTCAGATGCGGCGCTCCGGAAACAATGATCCAAAGGCAGCCTCCGAGCACGCCGCCCGCGAGCACGACGGAAATGCTGCCGATGACGCCAACACGCCTCCAGAGAAGGCCAACAAGCACCAGCGGGAAGCCTGCCGCGATCAGGCGAATATCTAGAGGGGAGAGCGTGGGTACAAGATAGTGAAGATAGTCAGAAAAGCCGATGCTTCCGCTCGCTATCGATAACGGGGCGGAGAAGATGATCTGCCAGACCATCAGGAATGAAAGCCATCGCCCCACGCTCGCCGGGCCATAAGCCTCGCGCAAATAGTTATAACTTCCCCCCGCCTTGGGAAGCGCCGCGCCAAGCTCTGCCCACACCAACCCGTCGCAAAAGGCCAGCGCCGCGCCCACCAGCCACCCGAGCATCGCCTGTGGACCGCCCATCGTCGCGAGGAAGAGCGGAATGGTGATGTAGGGGCCAATGCCCACCATGTCCGTGATGGCCAGTGCCGTTGCTTGAACCAGGCCCAATTCCCTGCGCAACGCCGTGTTCCCAGCGCGCTGTGACAAAGCTCACCTCAAGCTCTGCGGATGCGGTCGCCGGGACGACCCCTGACGCACCGCTGTCGAACTTAACCTTGCAACACTAACAGTCGGGCATGACGTTTGGCGACACCCCAAAGCATGAAAAGGGATCCGGAAGGGCATGGCTTTAGCCATGCCGTCAGGAGGCTGCTATTTACACACTCCCGTCGCGGCAGCGGGAGACAGCAAGAATGGGGAGCACATTACGGCACGGCCCAATCTTGAGAAAACCGGCCGTGCCCTTCCGTCCTCCTAATCGAATTCTCAGCCTCACGCAGGTCTGGAGGGGCTATCGTTATGAACTTCAAAGCGTATCACGAAAGATTTACGGCCAATGGCAAAGGACACCCAATCCCCACCACGCATGGTATACTTCCCGGCAGGATTCAAGTGGAGGACATCATGAAGACAGGACTCAAGAATGCACGCTTGGCCCCTGTGGCTATTGGAATGCTTGCCCTTGGGCTCGCCATCGCAAGCGCCATAACGCCCGCGCAGTCAGGCCCTGCCCAACAGGCCAAGTCGGCTCAGGCAGCACCCGCCTCCAAAACCGCCGGCGAAACATTCAAGAATATCCAGGTTCTGAAGGATATTCCTGCCGGCCAGTTGATCCCCACCATGCATTTCATCTCCACGTCGCTGGGGGTCCGATGCGGATATTGCCACGTGGAGGGCGCGTTTTGGAAAGACGACAAGCGTCCGAAGCTGACGGCGCGGCACATGATCCAAATGGAGTTCGCCATCAACAAAGTTAACTTCGGCGGACACACGGAAGTCACGTGCTACACCTGCCATCGCGGCTTAACCCATCCAGTTGGAGTGCCCGTCATCGCGAAAGAGGCGGCAAGCAACGCTTCGGGTGGCGCGATGAGCTCCGAAAGCATGAATCATGCCGCGATGCCCACCGCGGATCAGATCCTTGAAAAGTTCGTCCAGGCGAGCGGTGGCGCGGACGCGATCCAGAAGATCTCAACGCGTGTGGAGAAAGGGGACGCCTCCGGTCCTGGTGGGCAAAAACTTCCGGTGGAAGTCTTCTCGAAGGCCCCGGACGAAGAACGATTCGTGATGCACATGCGTGGTGGTGAAAGCGTGAGGGTGTACGATGGTCAAGAGGGTTGGCTTGCAAACATGGGACAGCCGGCGCACGAGATCACCGGGGCGGAACTGGACGCAATGAAGCTTGATGCCGACTTACACCTTCCCGTGAACCTGAAGCAGCAATTCCCCCGTCTGCGGGTGATCCATCCGGAAACGATTGATGGGCGCGAGGCCTACGTTCTTTTGGGGTTCAATCCGAATCATCCACCCGTGAAGTTCTATTTCGATTCGCAGTCCGGGTTGCTCGTGCGAGTGGAGCGCTTCACGGCTACCCCGCTCGGTTATAACCCGACGCAGGTTGACTTTGCCGATTACCGAGACACGGACGGCGTTAAAGTGCCCTTCCGCCAGACAATCGCGCAGCCGGGAAGAAGCTTTATGATTCAATTCGACCAGGTGCAACAAAACGTCCCGGTAAGTGACAATGAATTCACCAAGCCCGCCGGGGCCGCAGCGGCTGGGCAAAAATCGGTTTCCCCGTGAGACGCGGAACTGTAGCTCGTTCCGCTTGATCCACCATCCCTTACCCCCGGCCCGTTTCCGGAGCATGGGACGGCGGACCGCAAACAGAGTGCAGAGTGTTTGCCCGATGAAATACATCAACTACACCAAGTACGATGGCGATCCCTTCGACGGTATCACCTCCGAAGACCTGCTCGAAATGCTTCAGGACTTCCTGCTGGATAGCGGCTTCTACAGCCAGTTCAACGAATTCTATGAAATGGACATGGACCCGGAGAAAACGATGGAGCGGCTTCAGCAGGCGCTCCTCGAAGCCCTGCACAAAAAGGGGATGATTCCGGACGACCTTCTCCAGGAGTTCGCGGATAATCCGGAGAGTTACGAGAAGTCGCGGCTGCATGATCTGCTCAATCAACTGATGGAAAGACTTGCCGAGGAAGGTTACATCACTATTGATCAGCCGTATAAGCCTGGGAGGCCCGATGGCCAAGCGACCCAGTCCCGCGGCGCGGGAGTAGATGCCCCGGAAGGCAAAGTGAAATTCGAGGTGACGGACAAGGCTCTCGACTTTCTTGGTTTCAAGACGCTCAAGGACTTGCTCGGGTCGCTTGGCAAGTCAAGCTTTGGCCGCCACGACACTCGCGAGCTGGCCACGGGCGTTGAATCCGGCGGCTCCACGCGCCGTTACGAGTTTGGCGACACCATGAACCTGGACGTGAACTCGACGCTGCTTTCCGCCATCCGGCGCTCCGGCCTGAAGATGCCCCTCGACCTCGATTACGAGGACTTGCAGGTGCATCAATGCGAGTATCAGAGCTCCTGCGCCACGGTCCTGATGCTCGATTGCAGCCACAGCATGATCCTTTACGGCGAGGACCGCTTCACTCCCGCCAAGAAAGTGGCTCTGGCGCTCACGCATCTGATCCGCGCGCAATACCCTGGGGACACGCTGCACATGGTGCTGTTCCACGACTCGGCGGAAGAAATCCCTCTTGGCCAGCTTGCGCGCGCGCAGGTAGGGCCGTACTACACAAACACCCGGGAAGGATTGCGCATGGCGCAGCGCATTCTTTCGCGCCAGAAGAAGGACATGCGCCAGATCATCATGATTACCGACGGCAAGCCCTCCGCCCTCACGCTCGAAGACGGTAGGATTTACAAGAACGCCTTCGGCCTTGATCCGCTCGTAGTGTCCGAAACGCTGCACGAGGTCGCGCGCTGCCGCCGCAACGGAATCCTGATCAATACGTTTATGTTGGCGTCGGATTACGGACTCATCAACTTCGTGCAGAAGGTCACCGAAATCTGCCGCGGCAAAGCCTATTTCACCACGCCGTATACGCTGGGGCAGTATCTGCTGATGGATTACATGCAGAAGAAGGTAAAGCATATCCACTAAGGGGTTGTTAATAAATAACCGATCAAAGATGACGGATGATTTATGAGTGGATTATCCGATAAACGGAAGAACGATTTGATCAGTTATTTACTAACAGCGCCCAAGCACACATGTTCGCAATTGTAGTTACGTATTTTCCCTCACCCGGCGCGGCGGGAAGCGCTGCTTCCCCGCGCCACCCTCGCCCGAAGGGAGAGGGTGGCATTCGACGTAGATAAGGG
>JBOGJX010000333.1:0-13105 GCA_050745285.1 Terriglobia bacterium | reverse complement strand
TAATAATCATCGTTGTAGTCGGGCAGGTCATCGAGCGATCTCCGGTCGGCCAGCAGGATGTTGTCCACCCACGTGTTTGCCTCTAAGACGGTACGGAAGGCGTATTCCGTGGGGTCGCCAATTTTCTCCGCAGGCTCCGCCCGGAAGAGGATGAAGTTCTGGTAGCGGTCAATCAGGCTGACGCCAAACCTCGCCGCCAAGCCGGTTTCGCCGGTGAGCTGGCCGTTATAGTTTCCCGTTGTGTTCAGGGGATCGTTAGCGTCAGCAACGTAATAGCCCAGTACGGCGGCATCTGCCCGGGCCTGGTCCCACTTCTGCTGGCGCATGTCATTGGTAACGCGCAGGCTGAATTCGCCGATTTGCCAAGGCAGCGTGCCCGAATGTCCAACCTTCTTCGCGCCATAGGCTTGAACCGCTGCCTTGTACGAGTGCGGTAGCTTCAGATAGGGAAACCGCCCGTAGTCGTCGAGATAAATATAGTGGCGCGCTCGTTCGAAGCGATCCTTCGCCACCCACTGGTCGGGATCGTTAACGTGGCCCAAAATGTCCTGCTGATACGCTTCAAAATAGCCCTGCAATGGCGGCGGCAGCGTTTGCATCGCCCACTTGGTCACCAGGAGGTGGGTATTCGGACCCCAGGCCAAGGCTGGGGACGCGGCCAGGAGGCCGAGACAGAAAAACGCGCCCAGTGATAACTCTCGCAGGCGCCATCCTGCGGAAGTATGGCAAGAGAGGGTGTGAGTTCTTTTCATGAGATTCCAGTTTGGCGCCGGAAGAGGAATTTTACCGCACTTTGGCTTTTGGGTGGAGATGATCTTGTAAGCCGGGTAAGGAAGGGAATCACCGTGAAGCCGAGCATGAGGGTAGCCACGGTTAACCGCAGTGTGAGTTAACCGTGGGATTGTCCGCATGGAAAAAGCCCACGGTTGGAAAAGCACCAACCGTGGCTACCACCGCCCAATGTCCCGCGCGGGGGGTCAGATCTTCGCATTTTTTAGTGTTGCTAACTTAAGAAGCAAAACTCTGCGCTACAGACCACCGCCGGTCTTGATCTGAGCGGCGGCGGCGGCGCTTTGGCGGGCTTTTCCAAACTCGGTGCGGTGGCGGCTATAGGTGAAATAAATGACCAGGCCAATTGCCAGCCAGATCACGAAGCGCAGCCACGTTTCGACCGGAAGGCTGACCATGAGGAGGAGACAGAAGAGGATCGAGACGATGGGGAGCACTGGAACCCACGGCACGCGGAATCCACGGCGGCGGTCTGGCTGCTTGCGCCGCAGCACCAGGACGCCCAGGGCGACCAGAATAAAGGCGAACAGGGTTCCGATATTCGAGAGGTCCGCCAAAGCTCCAATGTCAAAGACACCGGCCGGCAGTGCGACGAAAAATCCGGCCACCCACGTGCTGACGTGAGGAGTGCGGAATCGCTTGTGCACGCTCGAGAAGACACGGGGCAGAAGCCCATCGCGTGACATGGAAAACCACACGCGCGCCTGGCCAAGTTGGAAAACCAGCAGGGAGCTGGTCATGCCCATCAGCGCCCCGATCACCACCCAGCGCTCTACGGTCACGAGTCCGATCGCGTGCAAGGCGTTGGCTACTGGCGCGGCGTTGCGCAGCGAGGGCCATTTCTGAATTCCAGTCAGAACGATGGCGACCCCGATATACAGAGTCGCAGCCGCGATAAGTGACGCGATGATGCCGAAAGGGACGTCTTTTTGCGGATTCTTACACTCCTCGGCGGCGGTCGAAACCGAGTCGAAGCCGATATAAGTGAAGAATACAATCGCGCCGCCCGTGAGCACTCCCTGCCAGCCGTTGGGCATGAAGGGCTTCCAATTGGACACCTTCACGTGCGGCGCCGCCCAAGCGATAAAGACCAGGATCGCGATGATTTTCACGGCAACCATGGCGTTGTTCGCGGCGGCGCTTTCGCGGATGCCGATGACCAGAACCACGGTCAGGATCATGACAATCAGGAAGCCGGGCACGTTGAAATATGCGCCGGTCCAGTGGCCGCCCATGATGATCGGGTTCATAAACTGGCGCGGCAAATAGATGCCGAAGCTCTGGAGCAGGCTGTCGACATAGGCCGAGTAGCCGACGGCCACAGCCATGTTGCTGACGGCGTATTCGAGGATCAAATCCCAGCCGATGATCCAGGCAATGATCTCGCCCAGCGTGGCGTAAGTATAGGTATAGGCGCTTCCGGCGATGGGAATCATCGAGGCAAGCTCGGCGTAGCAAAGCCCGGCAAGCGCGCAGACCACGGCGACTAGAAGGAACGAGACGGCGATAGCCGGCCCGGCGCCCGGCCGTCCAGCCGTGCCCATCGCGTGCTCGCCGTGCATGAGCACCGCGAGCAGCGGCGCCTTGAGGATGGAATGGAAGGAGAGGGATTCGCCGGCTGCGGCCGTCCCGGTCAGGATAAAAATGCCCGCGCCGACGATGGCTCCGATGCCAAGTGCCGTGAGCGACCACGGTCCCAGCGTTTTGCGCAGCCGGAACCGTGGGTCCTCCGAGTCAGCCAACAGCCGGTCGATGCTCTTCGTGCGGAAGTATTGGCTAGGCAAAGGACGTCCTTGAAGGCAGGAGCCAGGAAAGCCGGTGTAGCCGGTGTAGCGCAGAGTTTTGTTTTTAAAACTCTGCGGTTTTTTCTATTGATCAAAAGCAAATGCCGCAGAGTTTTAAAGGCAAAACTCTGCGCTACATCTCGCGGCTTTTCTATTGATGAAAAGCAAAACCCTGCGCTACTCTGCTAGCGCCCGGCACCTGTTTTACTTACTTCCGCCTTGTCGTGGTTGATGCCTTCTTCTTGACCTTCGGCTTGTGAGATCCGCGTGGGTCCGTCCGCTTGGCCTTGGCGGGCCGCTTGGCGCGCGCCGCGCGCTTCAACTTCTTGCGCTCAGCTTTGTCTTTAGTAGTCTTGGTATTCATATATGAGTTGGTCTGCTCCATTCGTTGGGAATCTGTACAATGCTTAAGGCTTCGGGGCGCCGCGGGTTGTCATCCTGAGCGGAGCGAAGGATCTGCTTTTCATTCTGAGTTGAACAGCAGATGCTTCGCTTCGCTCAGCATGACATGAACGATGGTGTATTCAGACGCTTGCATGGCATTCCATCCTTCACGCCCGCTCCAGGGATGCGTACCTTTCGATCAGCTTCTTTTTTCCGTAGCCGGGAAAGCTAACAGTCAGTTTCAAGTCCTGGCCATCGCCTTCGGAATCCACAATTGTGCCCAGGCCATACTTGGCGTGGCGCACGCGCGTGCCAAGCGTCCAGCGGCTGGAGCCCGGCGAACCGGGCTTTGCGCCCAGCCCTCCCCGCCGCGATTCTCCCCTCCGGCTAAAAAAATCTTCAATGCTGTCCACCGAATTGACTGCGTTGCCCCAGGATGTCTTTGGCTTTGGCGATTGGCTTCCCGCGGAAAGTGGCTCAATGAGCGCGGAAGGGACTTCGTTAATAAACCGGGAGGGACGCGTACTCCGCAGGTAGTCCTCGCCATAATTGCGGCGGTGCGAGGCCCACGTGAGGATCAGACGCGCGCGCGCGCGCGTCATCCCGACGTAGCAAAGGCGCCGTTCCTCTTCGAGTGCGGCATTCTCCATTTGCGAGAGCTTATGCGGAAACAGCCCTTCCTCCATCCCGGCCAGATAAACCGTGTTAAACTCCAGTCCTTTGGCAGTGTGCAGGGTCATCAGCGTCACGCGCGAGTGCTCATTATACTGGTCAGCGCCGGAAACCAGGGCCGCGTGATCGAGAAATTCGCGGAGCGTTTCGCCGCGCCCTTCCGCTTCGGCGGCGGCGTTCACCAATTCCTGCAGGTTCTCGATGCGCGCCTGCGCCTCGGGCAGATTTTCTGCTTCGAGCATCTTCAGGTATCCCGTGCGGTCAAGAATGGCTTTGAAAAATTCGCTCAGCGTGAGCGCCGTGTGGTCTGCGATGAGACGGCGCAGGATAGCGTGAAAGCCCTCCATTGATTTTTGCGCTCGCGAGGGTAAATTGTTTTCGCGCAGTCCCTGGTCAAGCGCTTCCCAAAGGCTCACGCCGGAGCGTTGCGCTGTGGATTGCAGCGCGGCGACGGTGGACGCGCCAACGCCCCGCGCCGGCACGTTGACAACGCGCAGGAATGCCGCCGAGTCCCGCGGATTCACGGCCAGACGCGCGTAGGCCATGGCGTCCTTGATTTCGGCTCGCTCGTAGAAGCGGAAACCACCCACCATCTGGTAAGCGATCCCGTTGCGGCGCATCGCCTCTTCGAACGGGCGGGACTGGGCGTTGGTACGGTAGAGCACGCCCACGATGGCTTCAGGATTGGCGTCGAGCGTGCTCGCCATATCGTCCGCGATAAAATGCGCCTCTTCGTCGGCGTCGTAGGCCGCATAAAGGGACACGCGATCACCCGTTGTGCGGTCGGACCACAGCTTCTTACCGATGCGTGCGCGGTTGTGGCCCACCACCGCCGATGCCGCGTCCAGGATAAGCTGCGTCGACCGGTAATTCTGCTCAAGACGAATGATCTTCGCGCGCGGAAAGTCCTTCTCAAAGCTCAAAATGTTTTCGATGTCCGCGCCGCGCCAGCGGTAAATCGACTGGTCCTCGTCGCCGACCACGCAGATGTTCTGGTGGTCTTCGGTAAGCTGGCGGATGAGCAAGTATTGGATGCGATTCGTGTCCTGATACTCATCGACCATGAGATAGCGGAACCATTCGTTGTAGCGCGCGCGGATGTCCGGCGCGCGGTCAAATAGCTCGACCGTCTTGAGCAACAAGTCGTCGAAATCCAGGGCGTTTGACTCGCGCAGCTTCTTCTCGTAGCGCTCGTAGACCGAAGCCAGCTTTTCCGTGGCCGCATCCGTGGCTTGGCGGTAAAGCTCCGCCGGTGAAATGCCCCGGTTTTTGGCGTGGCTGATGCGCGACTGCGCCGCGCGCGCGGAAAGCGTTTCTTCGCTCAGACCAAGCTCACGGGATGAGGCCTTGATCAATCTCTGCTGGTCGTCTTCATCGTAGATGGAAAAATCACGATGATAACCCAGCCGGTCGATGTCCCGCCGAAGGACGCGCACGCAGAACGAATGGAAGGTGGAAATAGTGGGGCTGCCATCGGCCGCACGGCCTTCGAGCAGCGCCGCCACGCGCTCCTTCATCTGAGTAGCGGCCTTGTTGGTGAAGGTCACGGCCAGGATGCGCCCGGGGCTTACATTAAGGTTCAGAATCAGGTGCGCGATGCGATATGTGATGACGCGCGTTTTGCCGCTGCCCGCGCCGGCAAGGATCAGCAGCGGGCCTTCGGTCAACTGGACCGCTTCGCGCTGAGCCGGGTTTAGTTGATTGAGAAAAGAGGACATGATCGGGCAATCAATTCTACACGATTGCCTTTTAACCCGGCAAATTTCCCGCGTGCACGGCGAACTTTTGCCGCGCCTTTTGCGCTGGACTGTTCAGGATTGATCAGCTTTGCGGCAAGACGTACCCTATAATTCATTATGAAGATTTCCCGTTTCCACACCCTATTTATCCCGATTACGTTCGGTACATTGTTGTTCTGTCCGCTTGCCGCGGGACAGCAAAGCCCTGCCCAGAACCCGGGCGGAAATTCTACCTCAGCCACCACCCCAAAGAAGCGCGGCGGCCTCTTGGGTCTGGTTCCGACTTATGGAGTAGCTGACGCGAAGAACACGGCGCCACTAACGCCGGGTGAGAAGCTGCGCCTTGCATACGACGAATCCGCGAATCCGTTTGCGTTGGGGGAAGCTGCGTTTAAGGCGGAATACTATCGAGGAACGGACCCTCGGAAAAAAATAGGCCACGGTGGAACGGGGTATCTTAAACAGTGGGGGGCTTCCTATCTCGATGAAGTTTCAAGCAATATGTTTAACTCTTTTCTATATCCCAAGCTTCTTCATCTGGACCCGCGCTACTATCGTAAAGGGGAGGGAAGTATCATGAGCCGGGTTGGTTACTCGTTCTCTCGCGTGTTTGTGGCGCGAAGCGACGCAGGTCAAACAGAATTCAACGCATCCACGGTGCTGGGAAACGCCACCTCGACCGTGCTTTCAGACGCCTACTATCCGCCGAGGGCGCGCGGAGTTGCCACGACCGTCGGGAACATCGGGTGGTCCATGGTAGGGAGCGGAGCAAGCAATATTTTCAATGAGTTTTGGCCTGACATCGCGCAGCGCCTCAGCAAGAGTCGCTAAAGAAGCGATTCTGAAGCGGGCAGCAAAAGCTATGCTCGTAATCGCAGGGGTAGGCACGGCACGAACTTTGTGCCGTGGGCCTTTGGATGCGCAAACACCCGCGGCGCACAAATCGTGCCGCGGCTACTCTTGACAGCGGCGATAGGGGTAGGGAGAGCCGATTGAGTTCGGTTCCCCCTACCCCTATTGCCGTTCACGCGGGCTTTTCAGCAACCCGCTAGCCCTTGATTTTTCGCGCCTCGGCATCCCACACCGCCACCGTCTGTTTGAAGTAGGAATAATTCGCCATATGGCAGGCGATGGCGCAGGCGTTGCCGAACTCGGGACCTTCAATCGAAGGCTGGCGTGATTTTACCGACTGGAAAAAGTTCCACATGTGTTCGCGTGTTGAATCATAACGAGCCGGCACATGATAGCTCTCGGTCGGGATCAGCTTGGCCGCTCCGGGCGCCGTCGCGTGCTCCTGATACCATTGCCGGTCGTACTGCCCGCCCATGGGACTCGGCCAGCCTGGAGTGCACGGGCTGTGGTTCAAGCCATCCTGCGGCGTAATCGAGAATCCGCTGGGATTCTCCACGCCGTCCACCGTCAGGATTCCGTGGTTACCCATGAAGTGGAAGCCCTCGCCCGTGTCCGTATTCAGCGTTACACGCAGGGTGAGGCTGAAGCCGGGATAATCATAAACGGTGGTCATCACGTCGGGAGCGTCCCGGCCGTCTTTCCAGCGGTAGAGTCCGCCCTGGGTGAACGCGCGCTTCGGCGGCTCCGTGATGCCCATTGCGTAGTGGATGCCGGTAAGATGGTGGACGAAAAGGTCTCCGGGGATGCCTTCGCCATAATCGCTGAAGCACCGCCAGCGCGTCCAGCGCGTCTTATTAAACGGCACGTGTTTTGTGGCGGGAGCTTGCCACGTTTCCCAATCCAGGTTCTCGGGCGAAAGGTCGGGCGGAATCGTGTAACCCCACGCGCCGCAATAATCATTGCGCCCCATCTGGGCTTCCACCAGGCACAAATCGCCCAGCGCCTTTTCGGCAAACAGCGCCTTCATTTTCTGGTAGACCACCGAGCTCGGCTCCTGGCTGCCCACCTGAACGATGCGGTTATTGTCCTTTGCGGCCTTGATGATGGCGAAGCCTTCCTCGACGGTGTGGGTCATCGGCTTCTCAACATAGATGTCCTTGCCCGCCTTGCAGCAATCGATCACGATCTTGCTGTGCCAATGGTCCGGGACCGGCGCGTAGATGCAGTCAATATCCTTACGTTCCAGCAGCTCCTCGTAATGCCGCGTGACAGGAATGGGCTTGCCGACGATTTGCGTGGCGAGCGTGGCCCGGCCGTCCCAAAGCTCGCAGGCGGCGACGCACTCAACACCAGGCAGTTTGATCGTGGTGGAGAGCACCCCTCCGCCGCGCATGCCGCAACCAATGATGGCGAAACGAAGCGTGTCACTAGGCGGCGCCGGACGCGGCGAGGCGGCGATCTTCAGAGGTTCCAGCAGGATTGAGCCAGCGAGCGTTCCGCTCGCGGTCGAGCGCATAAAGGCGCGGCGAGAAATACTATTGCGTGACATAACGAGTCCTCCTTTGGGGAATGGGAAAATAACCGGTTATCGTAATACCGCGCAGTCTCGCGGGCAAGCACGAAATTCCCGACGGGCGCGCGACATAAAAGTTGGGGGTTCAGGTTTTTGCTTGATTTCCTGCTTCCGTCCTTGCGTAGTGGGTACGTCAGGTCCACTGACGGCAGCAGTCCCGCGAAGCGGGACACCGTGAGGTGCCATAGGTGCAACCTACGGACGCGGATAGCGATGAAGAGAAACCCCGTCGACGCTAGAAGGACCTGGAAGGGCCAGACCCTTGGCACGGTCAACCCCCTCGAGGTGAATGGACAAAAGAGCTACACCATTGAAAACATTGGTCGGGGCGCCCGGATTCTTTGGCTGAGCCTTTGCTTTCGCCTTCCGTGGGCCGGTCCGGGGCCCCGCGTGACGGCGAATCATTTCAGACCGCCGCTGAGATTCTCGCACGTGTCCAACTACGGCTGCAAAGCCATCATCGTGCTTCGCCCCCGCACCCGGCGTCTCCATCACCAAGCGAAATCTTAAACGACTTGACACCATCTGCCTGATCCGCGAGCAGCGCCAGAACGGTACTACCGAGCTTGCCTTTAACGCTCGACCCTTTGTCCTCTGCGGTATTCCATTGCGCCGCCCGCCGCGAGACCAACTCACGTACACTCGGTACAACGGAACGCAGCGAGCGTTTGGCCATCCTCTCTCCTGGCGATGACAGTCTTGGCTTCGCCTGCGATCTTCCTGGCCGGGGACTTTGCCAGCCGGCCTGCCCCACCTACGCCGACGCGCTTGGCCACTGTCGGTAACGCGGTACTCACCCGGATGGCCTTCGTGTCAATATGGTTCAATCATGGAACTATATTGACAAGCCTCATGGAGGCGGCGCAACCTCCCTTCATGCCGCGTTCCCGTATGGACGAATTATTCGCGCTAGCCGAAGCCAACGACGGACTGTTCACTTCAAAACAGGCCAGAGAAATGGGCATCAAGGATTCCGTCCTGGTTCGCTTGGCACAGCGCGGACGGCTGGAGAGGACCGCAAGGGGTGTATACCGCATTGTACATTACCCAGTCGCCAGATTCGCCCAATACAGAGAGGCGGTCTTATGGGCTCAAGCGAGTCAAGGTCCGCAGCCAATTGCGCTGTCCCACGAAACGGCGCTTTTGCTTTTTGGGATTTCGGACGCTAACCCTGCCAACGTGCATCTTACAGTTCCCAAACAAGCCCGTTTGTGCCGTGAAAAGCCCGACTGGATTGCGATCCATCGCGCTAATCTTGCCCCCGACGATCTGACGCAGCACGAAGGTATGCCGGTGACTTCAATCGAGCGCACCGTGATCGATGTCCTCACCACGACGCATCGCATTGATCTCGTCCGGCGAGCCATAGACGACGCTCGCCGGGAAGGATATCTGCATTCGGAACAAGCAGCCCGATTACGGCAGGCAGTAAACCGCTACGCGCACAACCCCGCAACCGGCGCTGTGGGAAAAGAGGCGATCAATAGTGAGTCCAAAGCCGGTTGAGCGGCTCGAAAAAAATTAGCGCGGGTTGCCAGGGAGCAAGGGCTCGATCAGGAGCGTCTGCGTCGTTGGGTTTCGTTCATGGCTCTGTGCGGACTGCTGGAACGTGCGGTCAACGAGGGCATACTCAGCACATACTATTTGAAAGGCGGAGTGGCGATGGAGCTTCGCTTCGCCGGCATGGTGCAGCGGCGCAAGCCCGATTGGCCGGTGTCGCAGCGGAAGGTTTGGCGGCAGAAACACAGAAGCGACCTTCCTGATGATTGCGGCTGATGATAGCACCCAGCCTTAAACTACCCTATCCCCTTTTGCTGAAGCTCCAGAAACCTCTCACCGAAGTTCCGAACGAGCGAGGCCCAACTTACTTCAGTCCCGTTGACACAATGAACCCCTAATTTCTCGGATCGGGACCAACCAGCCCACACGTTCCCCTGCACTCTCAGAACCATATCGCTTCGGTGCCTTCATTCCTCGTTCCGCTTGCTGTATCCGCAGAGCACTGGCAGCGACTCCGTCGCCGTCCATTGGAACTGGAACTTCCCGTGGGTCCCGGCGCAGAATCAATGATTTACGGGAAGTTGCCGGAGAGAGACGCGATCCCCGGCTAGGGTAGTCAGATCGAGATAAACACGCGCGCAACGAAGAGACTCTACTCCCAGAGTCGGCCTCAATGGCATCGATGGCGGAAGCGAATAAGGCAGTTTCCGATTTTTCATGCAAGGAAATATGCTCTCCAGTAGCGCGTAAGAAAGGTTTAGCTGATACCACTAACAATAAGCTCGTTCGTTTACAGGAAAGGACAATGCCCAGAGAGGACCATGCCCAAATCGCGCAGCCCCGATTCGTTTCTAGAATATTTGCTGGATGATGCGGAGGCGGACATCGTCTGCGTGACCCACGCTGGGATCAAATGGTGGCGGCAGCTTTCTCGAAACCGCCATTTCGTCAATGTCGGCGTTTTGGGGTGGCCGGAAAACGACGGCAGCACACGGGTGTGGTATACACTGATGTCCGTTAACGCCAGGGACGCTGAAGTAGAGTTTGTCCCCGTCGCTTACGATTACTTGGGCCTTGCGGCGGACATGCATCAGGAGCGCTTGCCGGAAGAAGTTATCGCGACCATTACAACAGGTTGGTGGACCACCGGCCTTGAAATCCTTCCACACAAGGAGCGGGCGCACGGCCGGTATTGAACGACCAATGAACACAATTTCTATTATCGTTCCGACATACAACGAAGAAGAGGCCATCGGCGCACTGCTCGAAAACCTGTGGCAACTGAAGCCGGAGGAGATCATCGTTGCGGACGGTAATTCTATCGATCATACAGCCGAAATTGCAGCGCAAACTGCGAGGGTTGTGACCTCCGCAAGAGGCCGTGGAATACAGATGAACGCGGGCGCGCGGGAGTCATCCGGGGATGTGCTACTTTTCTTACACGCCGATGTCCGCCTGGGGCCTGGCAGCCTTGGAATGATAAGAGAACGCATGCGCACCCCGAGCATCGTGGGTGGAAATTTTGATGTGCGATATCAGGGTGGCGACTGGGTGGCGGATATTTTCACCCGCGTGAACCGGTGGCGAAGGCGGGTGGGCATCCTTTACGGCGATTCAGGAATCTTCTGCAGGCGCAGCGTGTTCGAGGGTTTGGGCGGATACCGGCCGTGGCCTGTTTTGGAGGATTACGACTTTGTGCGACGCCTCCGGAAGGCCGGCAAGCTCGTTTTACTGAACGAACCCGTCTGGGTATCCGACCGCCGCTGGCGCAACTTAGGCCTTTTCCGCACGGTCTGGAGTTGGTTCTGGATACAAACGCTCTATTTTGCGGGTGTTCGCCCGGAACGCCTTGCCATGTTGTACCGGGATACCCGCTCCGGAGATAGCCCCGTTGGCGTTTGTCCGAATTCGCTTAATGGGCGCGCGGGCTCGTTCCGGAGGCCTCAGGACGTGAGTTGCGGTGCATCTCGACGGACGGAATGCGCAACGAGGACAACTTTGTCAAATGGCTCAAAAGAGAAGTGACGCGATACTGGCTGCCGCCTCGGGCAGTCCTGGCCTGGCAATCTTGACCCGTTCGCCTGTCCCTGGCCGGTGTAAAACGCGACTTATTCCGTTGCTCGGCGCGGAGGGCGCAGCGGGCTTCCATCGAGCGCTTCTGCTGGACGTCCTCTCTAAAGCCATCGCATTGCCATTGGGTATCTACCTGGCGACAACAGGTCCTGGTGTTTGTCGTGATCCCACCTTGAGGCAGCGAGTTTCTTCTTTCAAGCTGTTGCGCCAGCGAGGGGCCGATCTTGGAGAACGGTTAGAGAACGTGTTCCGGCAACTCCTTCGCCAGCACTCTTCAGTGGTGGTGATCGGAAGCGACTCACCTGAGATTTCGCCCCGCACTTTTCTTTCCGCGTTCCGGGAGCTTCGGTGGTGTGAAGCGGTTCTTGGACCCTGTCCGGACGGAGGTTTTTACCTGCTCGGCCTGCGGAGTGGGTTACAGGACGCAGACTTAAAGGCTCTTTTCCGCGGAATCCGATGGGGCAGCAGGTGGGCCCTCGCCGACACCCTGAAAAACATGGCAAGCCTGAGAGTTACCGGCTCACTGATAGCGCCGTGCGGGGATGTAGACCGTCCTCGAGACCTCACGAGGCTCTTCACGCAAATGTCTGCGGATCCCTCTCTCCGCCGTCGGGCACCCGAGACTTGGCGGTTTCTGGCCACGCACCTGTAATAATTCCAACCCGTAGTTCACTCACTTCATGGCAGGCCATTCGGTCTAACTTAACTGAAGAGGAGTGAACATGAAGAACAGACAACTCGCACTTTTGGTAATTACAGTTCTGCTGGGGTTCTCTTTGGCCTCTTTCGGGGCTGAAAAGTTTTCCGGCGACATCATGGACAGCTCGTGCGCCATGATGGGTAGTCACGCCAAGATGGAAGCAATGCACCACATGCCAGCGAGCTCGGCGCTAACTGGAAAAGCTGCCAAAATGTGCACCCTGCAGTGCGTAAAGATGGGCGGGCATTTTGTGCTTTACAATCCGTCCACGAAAAAAACTTACAAGCTGGATCCTGAAAGCGATGCCCAGGCTTACGCGGGCGAAAGGGTAAGCGTGACCGGCACGTTGAATGGCGATACGATTCAGGTCGAAAAGATCTCGAAGCGAAGTTTGTAAACTGCTGCAGGCTTAAGGGTGGTTGTTTTGATCGAGATAAGCAGTTCGACCTAAAGGGTGAGGTGTGTACATGGAAACCAAAGGATCCCCGGACAGCCGGGGAGAATCGCCCCGGGAGACACGGGCCGGCTTTTACCTCCGAGTCGGCGCTCCCGGAGGGGAGATCGCTCCTGGCAAACCTTGTGGGTCTGGCTGCCGCGGCGTTGACGGGTGACGGGAAATAATGGTGTGATTCAGCGGAGCGTGCAAATCCTAACTGCAAGGCACGGCAGCATCCAGATGTGCTTCTCGCGGCAGTTAGAACCGGCCAGACCTAACGGCTCTGCAGATCGAGCAGTCGCAGCTTCCTGTTTGTGGAGGCTTTGAGGCGATCATGGCAAACTCGGACAAAGTCGCTTACATTTCTCGGGTTCGCATCGAGCGTCAACGCGGCCCGATGCGGCTGGCGTACCTGCCGGCTGAAAAGGAGCCTGTGATCTTCGGGGTGCACTCCGAGGTTGCGGAACACTATAAGGTTCCGCCTGACGCCTTTCCGCCGCACGCCACAACGCTAGATTACGTGGTCGCGGCGGCGGCCGGCTGACTCACGGGCACTTTTGGCGGCGCGCTGGAAGCGCGCCAGATCGACGCCTCAAACGGTAA
>JBOGJX010000332.1:0-2650 GCA_050745285.1 Terriglobia bacterium | reverse complement strand
CTGCGGCTCTTGTCTTGTTTATCGGAACAAATGCCGCAGAGTTTTAAAAGCAAAACTCTGCGCTACATCGGCCGCCGGAGGCGAGCGCCGCTACAACTTCTTTGCCACAATTCTCAGCGTCACAATCTCGTGAGGCGTGAGAGAAACACTGAGAGAATGCCCTGACACACTGAGCGGCGAAGGCTTCTCTTCGACGGCATTTGTTTGCCACGCCTGGTCGATATCGAAGAGTGGGAAAGTTAGATGCGTGGTTGCCGATTCCCCGCCAGTCTCGAGCAGCCGGACAATTGTGCCCCGCCCGTCGTAAGCGGTTTTCCAATCGACCACTGCAACGTCCGGCGAGTCCACTTGCAGGAAGCTGGAGGGATTGGGGCTGAGCGGTTCGGGAGGATTGCCGAGCTTGTCGTTCGAAATCAACTGGGCGATCTCAACCGGCGTCATTGCGGCGCGTCCCACCCGCGCAAGATGCTCCGGCGTAAGTTCCCGTCCGCTGGTTATGACGTAGCGGAATGTGAAATCGCCGCCCTGCACGCGCCGGAAATTGGTGTGCCAGTAATTGTTCAGCGCATAAGAGAATATCGTGCCGCTCTTGGGATCAAACTTCTGCGGCCACGTTCCACGGTTAATATCGCCGAGAGTCACCAGCGGCGAGTCGATCGGGACGACGGCCACGCTCAGGTCAGGCGAGGCAACCTTCACCCAGTGCTGCACCGTGAACCAGGCCACGTTCGCGCCTTTCAGCAGATTGCGGGCCGGATCGACCCAGCCATTTTGAATTTCATAACTAAAGTCCGGGTTCGATGCCGCGACCGGGAAGGCAAAGTAAATGGCTTCCTTACGGCTCACGGGCTCTTTGTGAATACGATTGATCAATTCGATCTTCTTTTGATGGTCAAACAGCATGACTTGAGTTTCAATCGAAGGCGCTTCAGGGCCGCTTGTCTCATATGTGAGAATCTCACCGTAAGAAGTCTTGCGCATGCTCGTCACGCGCCCGCCGTGAGAAGTGTTAACTGTGAGACGCGCGAGCGGAAGCGACTTTTGCATGTAGACGATCTGCGTTGCTCCATTACCGCCGGAAACGTAGAGGTACTGGTTGAAGCGATAAGGGCTGGATGAGTCCACGATCTCGCGCTGAAGCTGCTTGTCATAAATGCTCTGGATGGCGCCCGCTTGCGGATCAACCGTAACGCGGTAGTAGGAGTTCTCGATGGTGTTTGAAATTGGCAGCGCAGCCTCACCCGCTGGGGCAGCCGGATGGCCATGGGCGTCCACGATCTGATAGCACCGGTATCCAAGAGAGGGCACGTCGCGGGCGAAGAATCGCACGTGGTCGAAGTCAGGATGGTGTGCCAAGACTTCGAGCGGCACGGGAGCCATGCCCGGATAGGCCACGATCTCCTCGCCGTGGTTGAGGTCGGTTTCGACCAGCCCGCTGCGCGTCCAACTCAGAGAGTTGAAGACGACGATAGCGGGCGCCGCGATGTGAATTTTGTTGGCAAGCTGGCTGAATGCCTGGTCCAGAATATGGTTGACGCGCTCGCGCCCATCCACGGCAAACTGGTCTTTGGTGGCAAACTGACGGACCGTTTCCTCGCTCTCAGGCCGCGAGTAACCGCCCCAGGACGTAAACGTGTGTTCGGCGTAGAGGACGAGATCGTTCCACATTTGCTGAATCTGGCCGGTGGGTCCAGAGACGTTCTTGTGCAAGTACGTATCAACCGTCGAAAGTTTTTCGGCTGAGGGCGCGCGCTGCTGGCTCGACCGGTCAATCGTGAGGTAGTGCACGTCGGTGCCGTAGCCGTCCTCCCAGTATGGACCGCCGCCGCCCACCACGGTTTCAAGCTCTTTCCCATAGTGCTGATCGATATAGCGCATGTAATCCGGGAAGGTGGTTAGAACCATCTTTGGATAGGCATAGCGCGAGTTCCAATCCTTCACGAACTCCGGCTCTCCCGGAATGAGATCGGTGTTTTCAACCTGAGTGCCGTACATCAGGACCGCGCCCGGCTTGTAGGAAGGCGCTTCGTATTGTTGGAGGAAAGTGGGCAGCGATTGGCGGCACGCGGCCACTTGAGCGGGCACGCCGCATACGAATGAGAGCTGAAAGTATTGCCGGGAATAGGACATCAGGACCTTGTGGCCATCTGGCCCTTGCCACCAGAACGGGGACTTCTCATTCCAGCGGCCGTAGAGAAGAATGGGCGCGCGGTCGTTGTTGCTGGCCGCCAGAAAATACTTCAGGCCCAGCGCATTCAACACCGACGCATAGGACCAGGTGTAGCTCGGCACGTCGGTGATATTAGCGTAGTCAAAAGGTATGCCCTCTTTGCGGTGCAGTCTGTAAGTATAGGATGTTGAGCGAATCAACTCTTCGAGCGTTGGATAGCCCGTCATCAGGTTTGCCAGCTCGGCGGGAACGGCAATCTTTCCATTACGAACATCCGTGAAGAAGCGATTCCGTGCTTGCTCGTTGCGCGACGCGAGGTATTGGCGCACGATCCAGGAGCCATCGAGGCTGAAGCGCATTTCCGGGTGCTCATCAATTTCGTTCAGCAGCTTGTCAATGTTTCGATTGTGCACCTCCGCCACTTTCGCCTGAAAATCGGTGAAGCCGATATCAAGGTGGGCGTGCGGCGCGACGAAGAGG
>JBOGJX010000331.1:0-13719 GCA_050745285.1 Terriglobia bacterium | reverse complement strand
GTTCGGGTATTTCCGCTTTAATTATGATGCGGTTGTGCCGACAAATCCCATCAATCCCACCCGATATGGCTTTACGGGAATCTTCCCGCAGTTTCCTTCGCAGGCATCGCTCCCCGTTATGACCGTTAATGGCTACTTCACTCTTGGTTTCACCGCCAACGGCCCGCAGCCTCGCATCGACCAGAATTATAATTTAATTGATAACTTATCCAAGATCGCCGGCCGCCATACCCTGAAGTTCGGGTTCATCATGGACCGCATCCAGGTATACAATCCTTTCCTTCCCAACCTGGCGGGCAACTTCGGCTACTTCGGTTCGGGTGCGTTCTCTACGGGCTTTCCGGCGGCGGACTTCCTGCTGGGTATTCCAGACACATACGCGCAGGGGAGCGGCACGATTAGTAACGTGCGGGCGCGGGAGTACTATTCCTATGCTCAGGACCAGTGGCAGTTCCGTCCCAATCTTACCTTTACTTTTGGCCTCGGTTGGGATATCGAAACCCCATATATCAACCTTTACGACAAGGGCGAGCTTGTGAACGCCTTCCGGCCGGGGCAACAATCCACTGTTTTCCCAACCGCGCCGGTAGGTTTGCTATGGCCCGGTGATAAAGGCATCAGTAACACCGGAGGTCCGACCATTCCATACAAGAATTTTGCTCCTCGCGTGGGGTTTGCCTGGAGCCCCGGCAGCTCGCGCAACTGGAGCGTCCGCGGCGGCTTCGGACTTTATTACAACCGCACCGAAGAGGAAGGATCCCTGCAGAATATAGGCGCGCCGCCTTTCGCGATAACTGGCCAAGGCGTTGCGAATGTCGGTTGCTCGCCCAGCTTTGCCGCCCCTTACAGTGGTTGGTGCCCCGGTACGAAAGGCGCGCCGCCCACAGCAACAACGGTTCCCAACCAGTTCCCCTTTACACCGCCGGCGCTTGGCTCGAATTTCAATTTTGCGGCGATCGAGCCGTTCTCCCTCAATGTGTACAGCCCGAATTACGGCGTCCCAATGTCGGAGAATTATAATCTGACGGTCGAGCGCCAGCTCACAAATTCGATGATCTTCTCGATGGGCTATGTGGGCAATGTGGGCCGCCACCTCGATGGCGCATCGGACCTGCAATATGCCGGACAGTCGCCGGGCGTGAACCCCGGCGCCGCGGCGCTTGGTTGTGTTTTCGGAAACCTCGGTTTTTGTGACCCGAGCAGCTTCAATCTCTATAAGCGATACGGCGCTGATTACAGTCCGCAAATATTTGGCGATTTTGGCCAGCAGGTGACGGACTATAACTCCAACTACAACTCGCTGCAAGTCAGCCTGAATAAGAGCTTCAGCCACGGACTGCAATTCCTCGCGGCCTACACTTATTCACGCTATTTCGACTACACCTCGAACCTGGAAAGCAACGCTTTTAACAACCCCGGGATCGACCCGTTCAACTGGCACAACATGTACGGACCTTCGGCCAACGATGCGCCCCAGCGCTTTGTGCTCAGTTACTACTACACGCTCCCCATCTACCACTTTGTCCATCATCTGCGCCCGTTGACGGATGGCTGGTCGCTGACAGGCATCACCACTTTCCAATCGGGATTTCCCGTGGGAACGTACAACAGCGCTGACTCATCCCTGACTTGCTGGGCGTACTCCTATTACACCTGCCCGGACCGGCCGAACGTGACCGGCGCAACACTCAATATCGGTAACCCGAGAAGTTACACATTAGCTGGGCACCCAAACTATTATTTCAATCCCGCCGCCTTCTCCGCACCCGGACCTGGTGCGGGAATTGGAAACTCCGCCCGAAACCCGCTGCACGGGCCGGGCATCAATAACTTCGACATTTCGCTGTTGAAGGACATCCACATTACCGAGTCTAAGTACTTCGAGCTTCGGCTCGAAACTTTCAATACGCTCAACCGGGCGCAGTTTGGCCTTCCTATCTCGGACATCAATGATCCCCGGTTTGGCCGTGTTCATTCGGTCCAACAAGGGTCGACAAACGGCGGTGGGCGTGTCCTGCAGCTCGGAGGGAAGTTCTACTTCTAAACTAATTTACATGGGGCAACCGTGGCGTGCCCCCACGAACGCTGGGCGTAGGCTTGTGTAGCGCAGAGTTTTGCCTTTAAAACTCTGCGGTTTTTCATCCTGTCCAATCAAAAACCGCAGAGTTCTAAAAACAAAACTCTGCGCTACACCTCTTTGGATTTCCGCCCCCGCTTTCGTGGGGGTGACAACCTTGCGCGGGAATGACGATGCGGTCGCGCTCCGTTGTAGCGGTGGGGCCCGCGCCGCCGGTGTTCAGTTTTCCTACGGTTTGACCGCTCGTCGCAATGCGGGGTATTATCTTTCCGGGGTGAAGACCAATGGCTTACAAGATCGAGGTTGAGCGCGAAGTCGATAGGCGTTGGATAGCTGAGATTCCGTCCTTGCCGGGGGCCATGGCCTACGGGAAAACCAAGGGCGATGCCGTCAAGGCAGTTGAAGTTCTTGCGTTGCGGATCATCGCCGATCAGATTGAAGGAAAGAAAAAATCCAGTAAAGCTCTTGCCGTCTCATTTGCCTGCCGTTGAGTAACTGGCCCAGCACGAAAGCAAAACGAGTATTGCGTGCCCTCCTTCGAATGGGTTGGTCCATTAAGCATCAGAGAGGTTCACATATTCGCTTTGTTCACGCGGATCGCGGTGAGTTCACATGGGCTTTTCACGACGATGAGGAAATCGGGCCGCGTATGTTGGCTCGGATAGCAAAGCACACTGGCTTGAAGCCGGAAGACCTTTGATACCCATTCGCCGGGTGGTGCACGCTCCCCCCCTACAATTGCGATCTGTCCGCCATCTTACGGGCCACGTGCAGCACCGCCTTCCGGTCGGCCTCATTCAAACGCAAAAGAATCTTTCCGATCTCTGACAGGAAGGCGTCCGGTTCCAGGTTTAAAACCAGGGCGGGAGGGGCTGGATAGAAGAGGCTATAAAGCGGGACTTCGAGCGCGGTGGCGAGGCGCTCGAGGGTTTCGACGGAGGGCGTCCGCCATCCGTTTTCCACGCGGGAGATATGGCTCCGCAGCAGTCCCGCCTTTTTTTCCAGATCGGTTTGGGTAAGCCCCTGTTGAATGCGAATCGCGCGGAGCCGTCTTCCCACGAGCCTTGCTGCTGATTGAGATTTTTGCCGCGTCCTCCCCCGCCTCACCATGGCTTTCTCCCTTGCGGATTCTCGCCCGGCAAGGGAGGAATGTCCTATAGTTCTGTAGTACCAGTACGAAAGTGCGGGCAAAATGCCATGCACAGGGCGCGGCAAGCAGCGCCCCTACGACCGGTCCTACGGCGGCTTGCGGCTCGCCTTTGTAGTCTTTTTATCAAAGGCAAATGCCGCAGAGTTTTAAAGGCAAAACTCTGCGCTACACCTCTTCCAACTGCCGCAGAGTTTTAAAGGCAAAACTCTGCGCTACACCTCTTCCAACTGCCGCAAAGTTTTAACGGCAAAACTCTGCGCTACATGCCGCTATTTCTGTGCGGTTTTCGCGGCAATGGAATTCACGAGGTTGGCCACGCCCTGCGCGCAGGCCTGGGGGTCAACGCCCGCCGCCTTGAGTTGCGGGTAAAAAGCTGGGAGGTTTTGCTGGAAAAACTGTTCGCCTTGCGAGGCCTTGCCCACGGAGGCGTAATCCGCCGCCAGGGATTGGAGGAGATGCAAGGAGCGGTCCTTGCTGCGATTCCATTGGGCAAGGTTATCCTTGAGAACGCGGTCAAGGAAGGGTTGGAAGCGCTGCGTCTGGTCCGTGAACTTATCGTTCTGGCCACTCTGGCCACTCTGGCCACTCTGGCCACTCTGGCCGCGCTGATAAGCGTAGATGGAGATGACATCCGCGGCGTCGGAGTGAAGGCCGCATACGGTGCGGTACGGGCGATGGACCACCAAATCCCAAGTCGAATTGTGATCCAAATGGTGGATTTCCAGACCCTCGAAGGGCAGCCCATCGAGGCCCGAAATCTTGCCGAGCACTTTGGCTTTATCGTTGTTCAGCTCGATTACGGTTACGGTGGTGCAACAGTGATCGCCGCCCGAATATTGGCCCAGCAGAGTGTCCGGCGAGCCGTCGGCCGCGAGATCGCGCGTGTAGACGGGCCGCCCGCGGCGGCTGTAGTCAGGAAGGCCGTGCCGGCCCGCGAAGTCGTACAGCGTGGTCCATGGCGACGTCGAGGCTTCGATGCTATCAGCCTTGAAGAGGGGTTGATTGTGCAGGCCGAAGATGACAAAGCGGTACGCCGCAAAGACCAGGGGCGCTGGGCTCGCTCGGTAGAGCGCAGCGCTGTAAGACCCCATGTGGAAGGCCCGGACTCTCTCATCGCCGGGAAGCTCCGGGATGCGGTTCCGCAGTCCGGTGGTTTTCAAGACAAAATCTTCGGCGGAGGAAGCCATGCTGCGGAAGGTGGATCCGTTCCATTGGCGTTGGATTCCGAGGACGACCAGCACAAGCAGGGCGGTCAGCGCTATCGAGATAATGCTTTCGCCCTTTTCCATGATCGAATTATAACGGTCCTAGATTCAATGGCGAAACAGCCTCTCGTTTTCCTGGGTGGCGCGGTAAGGGCTTGCTGCGCCCACTCACTGGCGGCGCGGACGCCGCCGCACCAAAGGGGTTTGTCTCTCGTCACTCGGCACTTGTCACTGCTTTTACTCGTAGCGAAGGGCGACGATGGGATCTAATCGCGAGGCCTTGGTTGCGGGCCATATGCCGAAGAAGAGGCCAATGCCGACCGAAACCACAAACGCCACGATGACGGCCCAGAGGGGCACGCTGGTTTGAAGCGAGGGGAAGAGAAGGCGAACGGCAAAGCTGAACACGTAGCCGAGGATGATGCCCATGATGCCGCCTATTCCCGTTAGTGTCATGGCTTCAAACAGGAATTGCCAGTTGATGTCGCTCCGGCGCGCGCCGATGGCCTTGCGCACACCGATCTCCCTTGTGCGCTCGGTGACGGAAACCAGCATGATATTCATCACGCCGATGCCGCCCACCAGCAAGCCGATGGAAGCGACGGCGATCATGGCCACGGCGGTGGTGCCGATAATCGCATTGAACTGGGCAATAAACGTGTCCGCCGTGGCGAGGCCGAAGCTATTGGGCGCGAAGGGTTTGTCCCGGCGCAAGCGCCGCAGCACCCCCGTGATCTCGTCCATCGCCGCCTGCCTCTTACCCGGATACGCCTTGGCTGCGACGAAATTCTCTTTGAAGCCGGGATAAATCTCGTGGTAGGTTTCGTAGGGAATGTAGACCACGCGGTTGTTGCCGGTGTCGATGAAAAATTCCTTGAGCTTTCCCATCGTCCCAACGATTTGAAAGTTGTTGCCGCCCACGGTGATCGTCTTGCCGACCGGGTCTTCGTTTGGGAAGAGTTGCGTGACCACATCGGCGCCAAGCACAATCACCTTCTGCCGGTGCCAATTGTCAGCATCGGTAAAGAATCGGCCGTCCGCCAGCGGCGTGTTGCTGATGCCGAAATCGTTGGGCGTGACGCCGCTCAGGCTGCCATTGACCATTTCCTGCCCTCTGTACTTGATGATAGGAGGGGCGCCGTTCCATTGCGACTTCTCGACGGCCACGTCCTCAACGTCCTTGCACTCCGCCTTGATGGCCATGGCCTGCTCGTAGGAGATTGGCTTGCGCAGGCGCATCGCGCGCGTCAAATGGAAATTAAGGCCGGGCTGGAATTTGTAGATGTAGATATTCTCGGTGCCGAACTGGTTGGCCATGGCGCTCATCTGGTTGACCATCCCGGCGAAGACCGAGGCCACCATAATCACCGCTGCCGTTCCGATCAAAACTCCGAGGACGGTGAGGAAGGAGCGAAACTTGTGGGTGCGGAGCGTGTCAACCGCCAGCATCAGGTTCTCGCGCACGCTGGTGCGATAGTCCATGGCTTACCCTTCCATTCTCAAGGCTTCGATGGGATCGAGCCGGGCGGCCTTGCTGGCCGGATAAATCCCGAAGAAAAGGCCCACACCGCCGGAAAGCGCGATGCCGATCACGATGGCGAGGAGGGGCGTGTGAGCCGGTATGATGAGCGCGCCCACCAGCGCCGTGAGCAGGATGGCAAGGATCACTCCAACGATCCCTCCTGCCGCGGACATCACGGTGGACTCAATGCAGAACTGCATCAGCAAATCGCTGCGCTTCGCGCCGAGCGACTTGCGGATGCCGATTTCATGATACCGCTCGGTCACGCTGGCCAGCATGATGTTCATAATGACAATGCCACCGATCACCATGAAGACCGCGACCAGGCCAATGGTCGATCCAAAGATGGTCGCGGTGAGCTTGTGCCACGACGACATCAGGGCCTCCGAATCGTTGATGCCGAAGGTGTCTCCCTGTGAATAGCTGAGATGACGCTTAACGCGCAGCAGATCGCGGGTTTCGTCCTCGAGTGGCCCCATCTGGTCCGCGCTCCACGCCTGGATAAAGACGGAAAGCTCCGGACGCACCTGGTAGACCTTCTGATAGGTGGTGAGGGGAATTTGAACAAAATTATCCCGGCTTTGTCCGAACGTGGTGCCGATCTTTTTGGCCACGCCGATCACTTCAAACGGAATACCGCGAATCGAGATGTACTTTCCCAAGGGATCGACGTTCGGGAAGAATTTTTCCAGCAAGTCGTTGCCGATGAAGCAGACCATCGAGCGGTGGGTTTCATCGGAATCGGTGATGTACCGGCCGTAGGATATGTCAGTCGCAGCGATGTCAATCAGGCTGGGCGTGACGCCGCTGAGCTCCACTTCATCAATTTCCTGACGGCCGTATTTTACTTCCGGTGGGGGGCGCAACTCGGCCGAAGCGCCGATATGCTCGTAGCCCGGCAGATTGGCCTGCAGGAATTTATACTCGTCAGCGCGGATGGGCCGGTTCACCCGCCTGGCCTTCAGGTACTCCACGTACCCTTGCGCCCACTTAAATTCGGTCACGATAAACGTGTCCGCGCCGAGGTCGGCGATGTGGGTGGCAATATAAAGGTTCAGCCCGTTGACCACGGACATGACGACGATCAGCGTTGTAGTGGAAATAACAATGCCAAGCAGGGTGAGGAACGAGCGCAGTTTGTGCGCGCGCAACTCGTTCAAGGCAATCCCGGCGGCCTCGCGTAGCATGAACCAGAAACTGGCGTGCTTGGGTTGGCTGGCGCCCAGTTGCGGAGTTGGGGTTTGAGTTGGCACGAATCGTTAGCGTCCTTGGTTTGCCCCTGGGTAGGAGGGGTAGCCACGGCACGGTTTGTGTGCCGTGGGTGTGTGCACGTGGAAAGGCCCATGGCACAAACTCCGTGCCGTGGCTACCCTTACAAAAATGCCCAGGGTGCGGCAAGCAGCGCCCCTGCGAAGCCATGCCCTTCCACGTTTTCGTCCTGGGCCGCAGCTACAAAAAGACAACTCAGCGGATTTGCTCTTCACGGTCAATCTTGCCGTCACGGATGTGAATAATGCGCGCGGCGCGAACGGCGATGTCACGTTCATGGGTAACAAGCACAATGGTGTTGCCAGCGTCGTGGAGGTGGTCGAGCAGGCTCATGATTTCAAGCCCGGTGACGGAGTCGAGATTGCCGGTAGGCTCATCCGCCAGCAGGAGCGAAGGGTTGTTCACCAGGGCGCGGGCAATCGCCACGCGCTGCCGCTGGCCCCCCGAGAGCTCATTCGGCTTGTGCGTCATGCGGTCGCTCAACTCTACTGCGCGTAAAGCCTCTTTCGCCTTCTCCAAGCGCTCGGCCGCCGGCGTGCCGTTGTAGATCAGCGGAAGTTCCACGTTGTGGAGCGCTGTCGAGCGGCCTAGAAGATTGAACGTCTGAAATACAAAGCCGATGTCCTTGTTGCGGATGTAGGCCAACTCGTCATCCGTGAGCTCGCTCACCAGGCGGCCGTTCAACCAATACTCGCCGCGCGTCGGCGTGTCCAGGCAGCCGATCAGGTTCATGAGCGTCGATTTCCCCGAGCCCGACGGGCCCATGATGCACGCGTAGTCGCCGCGCTTCACCTCAAAGGAAATTCCCGAGAGGGCGTGCACCTCGTTATCGCCCATTTCGTATGTCTTCCAGAGGTCCCGCGTGCGGATAAGAATATCCGCAGGCGGGGCGCCGGGTGTCTGGGATGGGAAGGAAGCCAGTTCCAATTCCATTACGTTATATCCCTCGGGTTAGTTGGTTACGAACCGCTGGTCGCGGCGGCGGCGTTCGGATTGGGCTGCGTATTATCGATCCGCACTTTAGTCCCGTCCTTCAAGGTTCGGAGCACGGAATAACTGCCGGTCACAATTTCTTCGCCGGGTTGGAGGCCGGAGAGCACTTCCACGTTCATCGCGCCCATGATGCCGGTCTTGACGGGCACGAAAGCGGCGTGGCGGTTGCGGATGACAAACACGCCCTGCTCATCATCGGCGTCGGGATTCATGCCCGCGCCAATTGCTGTGTTGGGGGCGGAAGTGGTCTCAGCCGCCAGCACTTTTCCGTTGGACCCCTTCTTGTTCTTCTCCAGCTCCTTTTTCGAGCGGACGGTGAGGGACTGAATGGGGATGCTGACCACGTCCTTTTGCACGGAGGTGATCACTCGCGCCGTGGCGGAAAGGCCCGGACGCAGCACCGCGGGCGGATTCGACAGACGGATCACGATCTTGAATTGTTTAGCTTCTTCAGTGGTTGTGGAGCTCTGCGTCCCACCAGTGGTGGTTTCACCCGTGGTGCTGCTCAGCGCGCTCTGGCCGATCTCCGTGACCACGCCATTGAAGGTCTGGTTGGGGAGGGCGTCAACAGAGACAAACGCCTTTTGGCCCATCTTAACGCTCGCGATGTCCGTCTCATCCACCATGATGTTGGCGTCAATCACCGACAGGTCCGAGACCTGGAACAAAAGGCTGCCGGCGGTGTTTTGAACACCCGGAACGACGTTTTCACCCACGTGCACCGGAAGGTCGGTGACGATGCCGGTGTAAGGGGAGGCGTAGATCGTCTGGTTGCGAATGTCCGCCATTCGCAGCAGGTTGGCGCGGCTTTGCGTCACTTGCGCGCTCGCCATATCCCGCGTATTTTTGGCCTGCTGGTACTGGGCCTCGGCTTGAGTAAGTTTCGATTTCGAGGACTGGAGGGTGGCCGTGGCCACCCGGTAATCGCTGTAGCGTTGATCAAAATCCTGCTTGGCAAGGAGGCCGCTCTTTACCAGCTCGAGGCCGCGGTCGTAAGCCTGCTTCTTCTGGGCCAGTTGCGCTTCGGACTGCTGCACATCGGCGTGCGACGTCTTAATCGCCGCCGCATAGGATTCTACCGATGCCTCGTCGGAGGCCAGGGTCGCGGCCGCAGCCTTGACCGCCGCTTGCTGGGCATCCACGTCCGCCTGCTCCTGGTTGTCTTGTATCTTGAGCAGCAGTTGGCCCTTGGTTACGTGCTGGCCTTCCTTGACGTAAATATCCGTAATCTTGCCAATGGAGTTGGCATTGACGTTGGCGTAATTTTCCGGCTCAATCTGGCCAGAGGCTGTGACCACTGCCGTCAAGGTCTGACGGACCACTTTGCCAGTTTGAACGGTTGCCTGGCCGCGCCTGGTCCACAAAACGCCGGCAACGCATAAAATGATGAGAACCAGAATTGCGAGACCAAACAGCAGATTCCTCTTCCACGCCTTCATTCTTTCTCCCTATTCCACGGATGCGTTCAAGATCGGATCACTGTATTTTCCGAAACGCGGGAACTGCCGCCGCCGAGGGCGCTTGATGAACAATGCCTAACCGTGCGATGGACTCTGCACGCTCCCCTCCACTCTATACGCCCGTCAGAGGGGAAAGGTTTCGCCAAAATGCTTAGCAGTTTGCTGAAAAATGAGTAGCGGCAGTTTTATGCCGCCACGTGCGTATTGAAAGCATTGCAGTTGTGGCGATGTAAAATCGCCGCGCCACTCGTCTGTCAATCGGGTTTTTTCAACAAACTGTCAGAGGCGGTTTAGTGATTACTCGATGGTGTTTGCCCCACCCCTCATGAAGCCCGCGCCCGCGCGCTCTCTGCTGTCCATCCGCGACCCTGCGTTTCCGGCATTTACTATTCATATTTTACTCTATTTCGGGCTAAACACCAACCAGAACTCTGATCATAACTCGCCGCGAGATAATGAGGTTATAGGTCGAAAAAATGTAGGGATATCCCAACACATATAGCGCAGCGCGGCGGAGCCGCAAGCGAATTGTGCCTCCCGTGCTTCGCGTCGTCATTCCCGCGAAAGCGGGAATCCATCACCATGGGACTCCCGCTTTCGCGGGGGCGACGCACAGATGTGGTGTGGGCCCGAAGAGTTTGCTAAAAAAAACAAGAAATTACGACCTTGCAATGCAGAGTTTTGTTTTTAAAACTCTGCGGTTTTTTTCCTCAGAACGTGCGGTTCCCTGCCGATCCCGTGTCGGGCGTGATCCATTTGATATAATAGTCCTGGGTGGCATATCCTGACGCAATTGCAGGAGCAGTCGGTCATGTCGCTTTGCGATATCCGCAAAGCATGAAAAGGCATCCGGAAGGGCATGGCTTTAGCCGTGCCGCCGGGAAGCCCGCTATTTACACTCTCCCGCTGCGGCGACGGGCGCACCATCCGTCGCCGCAGCGGGAGAGTGTAAGAATGAGGGAGCACGTTACGGCACGGTTAAAACCGTGCCCTTCCGCCCTCACGCAGTAGTATCCGACATACCGTGCTATAAGGACAATTGATGGCAACCACAGACATTGCAATCGCAGAAGAAAAAATCATTTCGCGTGTGGAGCGCTCGATCAACGACCTGAGCATTCAGGTGGCAACGGTGAACGGCTCGGGGAGCCAGTCAGCCAATTTGGTGCTGCTCCGGGCTATTTTTCAGATGGGGATTCCGGTTTCCGGGAAGAACTTGTTTCCCTCGAACATCGCGGGACTTCCCACGTGGTTCACGATTCGCGCTTCGGGCCACGGGTATGTCGCGCGCCGCAAGGAAATCGACTTCCTTGTGGCCATGAATCCAGAGACCGCGGCGGAGGACCTGCGGGCGCTCGAGCCGGGCTCGGCCGTGGTCTACGACGAGAAGCTGAACCTGAGCAGCCTGCGCGACGACGTCTCCTTTTACCCGGTTCCGTTCGATAAACTGGTGACCCCGATTTGCCCCGACGCCAAGCTGCGGAAGCTGGTTCGCAACATGATTTATGTCGGTGTCGTGGCCCATCTACTCGGCATCGAGATGGAAGAAGTAGAGAAGGCGCTGCGCAAGCAGTTCAAGAAAAAAGTCAAGGCGGCGGATCTCAACTGGAAGGCTGTGCAGGCAGGCTATGAGTTCGCGGAACAGAACCTGGCGAAGACCGATCGCTTCTACCTGCAGCGCATGGACGGAACGCGGGGCAAGATCATGATCGAGGGCAACGCCGCCGCGGCCCTCGGGTGCTTGTTTGCCGGGGTGACGGTAGTGGGCTGGTATCCCATCACACCCTCTTCGCTGCTTTGTGAGACGCTGATCAACTATCTGAAACGATTCCGCATGGATAAGGAAACCGGGAGGGCAACCTTCGCCGTCGTTCAGGCCGAGGACGAATTGGCGGCGCTCGGAATGACTCTGGGGGCGGCGTGGGCGGGCGCGCGCGCCATGACCTCAACTTCGGGGCCGGGAATTTCGCTGATGTCCGAGTTCACCGGACTCGGGTATTACGCCGAAATTCCGGCGGTGATTTTTGATGTGCAGCGCGTGGGACCTTCGACTGGCTTGCCCACCCGCACCGCGCAGGGAGACATTCTCTCGACGGCCTTTCTTTCACACGGCGATTGCAAGCATCCGTTGTTGTTTCCCGCTTCCGCCGAAGAGTGCTACAGCATGGCGATGGAAGCCTTTGACCTGGCGGAGGGGCTGCAAACGCCGGTCTTCGTGATGAGCGATCTTGACCTGGGGATGAATTATTGGATGTCCGATCCGTTCAAGTATCCCGGCAAGCCCATCGCGCGCGGAAAGGTCCTGAGCGCCGAAGACGTGAGTTGCCTGGGTGGTTTCGCCCGCTATAAGGATGTGGACGGCGACGGCGTCCCCTACCGCACGCTGCCGGGAACGAACCATCCAGCCGCTGCGTATTTCACGCGGGGCAGCGGCCACAATGAGAAGGCGATCTACACCGAAAAGCCGGACGTTTACGTGGACAACATGGACCGCCTGAGCCGTAAGCTCGAGACGGCGCGTACGATGGTCCCGGCGCCGGTGATCGAGGAAAGGGCGGCCGCGGACATCGGCGTTCTGGCCTATGGCACTTCGCACTGGGCCATTGTTGAAGCGCTCGACCAGCTTGAGCAGGAGCACAACCTGAAGGCCAGCTATTGCCGGGTGCGCGCCTTTCCTTTCAGCCCGGAGATTCACAACTTCATCCAGCGCCACCCGCGCGTTTACGTGGTCGAGCAGAACCGCGACGCGCAGGTCTATTCGCTGCTGCGGATGGAGATAGAACCAGAGGATGCGGTGAGGCTGCGCAGCGTCCGGCACTATAATGGGCTGCCGATTGACGCGCGCAGCGTGACGGATTCGATTGTTTCCCAGGAGGCGAAGGCATAGAGATGGCAACTATTCCCGCGACGATAGCTCCGCAGAAAAAAGTGAACCGCCTTGGGCTGGAAATCCCGGTCTATCGCGGAAACAAATCTACTCTGTGCGCCGGGTGCGGACACAATGCAATTTCCGAGCGGCTCATTGAGGCGTTTTACGAAATGGGCATTGAGCCGCATCGCGTGGCCAAGCTCTCGGGCATTGGCTGCTCGTCCAAAAGCCCCGCCTATTTCCTGGCGACAGCGCATGGCTTCAACGCGGTGCACGGCCGCATGCCGTCGGTGGCGACGGGCGCGCTGCTTGCCAACCGCACCTTGATCGGGATTGGCATCAGCGGCGACGGCGATACGGCCTCAATCGGCGTGGGCCAGTTTGTCCACCTGATGCGCCGCAACTTGCCCCTGGTTTACATTATCGAGGATAACGGCTGCTATGGGTTGACCAAGGGCCAGTTTTCGGCCACGGCAGACATGGGCTCTGCGCTCAAGAACGGCGTGGTCAACGAGCTGCCGCCGATTGATACCTGCGCGCTGGCCATCCAACTGGGTGCAACTTACGTGGCGCGCTCTTTCTCGGGCGATAAGAGGCAGTTGCTCGCGCTGCTGAAGGGCGCCATCGCCCACCGCGGCACATCCATGCTTGACGTAATCTCACCCTGCGTTACCTTCAATGACCACGAAGGCTCAACCAAAAGCTACGCCTACGTGAAAGAGCACGAAGAGGTCCTCGAGGACGTCAGCTTTGTGCCCTTCTTTGAAGATATTGCCGTGGATTATGACCCCGGTACCACGAAAGACGTGGTTTTGCACGACGGCTCTCATCTGCTGCTAAAGAAAGTTAACCGGGATTATGAGCCATCGAACAAAATAGAGGCCTTGCGCGCGCTCGATGAGTCGCAGCGGGAGGGAGAGATTTTGACGGGCCTGCTGTATGTGGAAACAGGTCGCCGGGATTTTATTGATCTGCTCAACCTGGTGGATGAGCCGTTAGCAACCCTGCCCGAAGTGCGCGTCCGCCCCCCTCAAACCGTTCTCGATCAGGTGATGGAAGATCTGCGGTAAGAGCTTAACCGCTGTTTATGCCGTTTTACGGCACGACAAAGCACGACGCCGGTTCCGGAAAGGCATGGCTTTAGCCATGCCGCCCGAAAACGGCCACTTACAAT
>JBOGJX010000330.1:0-3302 GCA_050745285.1 Terriglobia bacterium | reverse complement strand
GCCCTCACCCACGCTTCGCGGTCCCGTCTTTTTCTTCTGGCCCAAAGGGCGAGGGGACGGGGGTGAGGGGGGCGGCGCGTATGGCATGGCTGAAGCCATGCCCTTCAGGAGCCCTTTTTCATGTGTTGCGATGTCGCGAAGAGACAGGATCGACCGCCTTCCTCGTCGTCTGTTGTGGCTACGAACGGCAAGCATTGCTTGCCCACGGCCGCCGGCACAATCGCTGCTCACTCGCCCTGCTTCTCCTCGATGTCAAACGGCTCGGCCACCATCTTGCCTTCGGCGCGTTTGCGAAGGACCTCCACCCGGCCTTCTGCCTCTTCCAACTGTTTTTGACAAACGGTGGACAATTTCATGCCTTCTTCGTAAAGCTCCAGGGCCTTTTCGAGCGGGATTTCCACGCTCTCCATTTGCTCGACGATCGCGTTCAAACGTTCAAGGTTGTTTTCGAAGCTCTCGGGTTTACTGGCCTTGGGAGTTTGTGCCATAAACAGTTAACCTGACTGCTATTCCTTCCGCCCGCGCGGGGCGAACAAGACGCCGCGAGAATCACTCGCCGCGAGCGACGGGTCTGCCGAGCACTTCGGCCACTTCCGCCGCCATGGCGTAACGGCCAAACGGCGCGGTGATCTGCGCACCGGCGGCCAGGCTTCTGACCTCCAGCAGCATCTCCTGAGCAATCTTTAATCCCTCGGCTCGGGCTTTCTCGCCCGTATCCGCTTTGCGCATCCGATCGAGAATCCGTTCGGGCACAGAAACGCCGGGCACCTCGTTATTCAGAAACTCGGCGTTGCGATAGCTCGTAAGCGTGAAAATCCCCGCCAAGATAGGAATGGGCGGCGAGCCTGCGGCTTCTATGCGCTTCAGGAAGCGAACGAGATGCTCCACCTCAAACACGGGCTGTGCAATGGCGAAGTTGGCTCCGGCTTCCACCTTGTACGCGAAGCGGCGCACTTCCTCGTCCAGATGAATCGCGTTGGGATTGACCCGCACGCCGGTGTGGAACGCGGTCTGCGCGCCCATCGGGTTGCCGCCGGCATCGAGGCCGCGATTCAGGTTGTGAATAATGTTCACGAGGCCGATGGAGTCCACGTCAAATACCACGGTGGCGTTCGGGTCCGCCTGCGCGAGGCTCGCCGCGCCAGTGGTTGCGACCACGTTCGCCAGCCCCAGGGCGTGCGCGCCCAGCAAATCGGATTGAATGGCCAGCACGTTCCGCCCGCGGCAGCTATAGTGCAGCACCGTTTCAAGCCCCACTTGCCGCTGAATGAGCAGGGCGAGGGATTGCCCGCTCATCCGCGCCGTGCCGCCCGCGCCGTCCGTGATGTTGACCGCGTCCACACCCTGGTTGCGGAGAAACTGCACGCCTTCGATTTCCCGCGCCGCGTCCGGACCTTTTGGCGGAATCACTTCAACCAGCAGAGGAAACTCCTTGCGCGCAAGTTTTTGCGCGAGGGGCGAACGCTGGTCCACCGGGACTGGCTCGGACGGCGCAGGCCTTTCGCGCACCTCCACCACCCCTTGCGTTATCCTCGGATTCAGCGAGCGAACGGCTTTCTTGATTGCCCGGATATGCTCAGGCGTGGTCCCGCAGCAGCCCCCAACCATCCGCGCACCCGCTCCGATAAAGCGATTGGCGTACTCTGCCATATAATCCGGGGAGCAGAGGTAGAGGCTGCGGCCTTCCACCGTGCGCGGCAGGCCGGCGTTGGGCTGGGCAGAAAGTTTGCGCGCGGTCACTTTCACCATACGCTCGAGGGCTTCGAGCACCCCCGCCGGACCCACGCTGCAGTTGATCCCGATCACGTCGGCGCCCCACTCGTCGAGCAGACGGGCAAAATCTTCCGGCGCCGTTCCGGCGGGGGAATTGCCATCCTCCTGGATGGTCATCTGCGCCACCACCGGGATTGTTCCCACTTCGCGCGCGGCCAGCAGCGCCTGGTGAGCCTCATGGACGTCAATCATGGTCTCAAGAACGATCAAATCGACGCCGCCTTCGACCAGCCCCTCGATCTGCTCGCGGAACATGGCGCGGCCTTCCACAAGTGACGTCGGTCCGAGCGGCTCAAGACGTAATCCCAGCGGCCCGACGGACCCGGCAACGTACAGGCCATCACCCGCAATCTCACGCGCCAAGCGCGCTCCGGCCAGGTTGATCTCCCGCACCTTGCCAGCGAGGCCGTGGTGTTCGAGGCGCGCCCGGTTCGCGCCAAACGTGTTCGTCTCAAGCACCTCAGCCCCCGCCTTCACATAAGAGAGGTGCACTTCCTTGACGACCTGGGGGGCGCTCAGGTTCAGCTCGTCAAAGCATCGGCTGAAGGGGATACCCTTTGAATAAAGCATTGTCCCCATGGCGCCGTCTGCCACCAGCGCGCGCTTCTCAATCCGCTCTAAAAACGGTGTTCGCATTGCTTAAACAGTTTAGCACGCAAGAAGATCAGTGATAAATCCGCGTTAATGCGCTATGCTTTCTCTTTGCAGGCTTCTTGGTTAATCCGAGACCAAGGCCTTCTTCTCATCCTGCCGCATTCCGGTTTCTCGCCGGGTTCCTGGAGCCCGAATCGTCCGTGGCGCATCATCTCTTTCTTTCGATCTCCCACTTCTTCCACCTCTACGGCTATTGGACCATCTTCTTGGCGACCGTGATCGAGGGCGCCGGTGTCCCAATCCCCGGCGAAACAGTCTTGCTATTCGCTGGGTTTCTGGCCCGCAAGGGGGATATTCACCTGGGGTGGGCGATTCCGGCGGCGATCGCCGGGTCCACCCTGGGCGCTTTGATTGGATATTGCATTGGAAGGCTGGGCGGCAAGGCATTTCTCGAGGCTTACCGGAAGCGGTTGTTTATTTCCTCGCGTGCTTACAACCGCGCTCAGTCCGTCTTCTTGAAGAACGCCGGATGGGCGATCCTTGTCGCCAGGTTTATCGCCGGGTTTCGCGAGCTCCTGGGCATTGTGGCCGGTGTTTTCCGCATGGATTTTTGGAGCTTCTTCGTGTATAACCTGGCCGGGGCCATCCTTTGGTCCGTCAGCATTTGCGGCGTGGGCTTTTTTGTAGGGAATAGCTGGCGGCGCCTGGTGCATGACTTTGAGCGTATTGATTTGGTCGCCTTGGCCGCGTTTGGGGCCGTGGTGGCCGTGCTCGCCTTTCGCCATTGGAGGCGCATCGGCCGCCGTGAAGGCGCGACCGATGGGTAACCCCACGGAAGTGGACTTAACAGTCCGTCATATCGCTTGGCGACGCCCGCAAAGCATGAAAAGAAGTCCGGAAGGGCATGGCTTTAGCCATGCCGCCAGGGAGATACT
>JBOGJX010000329.1:0-4280 GCA_050745285.1 Terriglobia bacterium | reverse complement strand
CCATTGGGGAGAGGGTGGCGCGAAGCGCCGGGTGAGGGTTCCGCCAACTATTGACAAACCCCACGCCGCCCGGCACAATCGCGGCATGACTTTTCTACGCGGCTTTAAGGTTCCGTTTATCATTCTGCTTTCCGGGATCGCCTGCGTTGCGGTGCCCCCGCGCGCTGGCGCTGCCGGTCCGGCGGCAGATTCCGGAAGGCCGCCGATATTGGGCATAGCTCACGTCGCCCTCCTCACCAGCGATCTGAGCGCGGCACGTCATTTTTATGGTAGCGTGCTCGGTTTCGACGAAGCGTTTGACGTGAAGCTGCCGGTCAGCCATCTGGACGTATGCTTTTTCAAGGTGAACGACCATCAGTATATCGAAGTTTATTCCGAGCCCACCGGCCCTAACGAGGACAGCCTGCTGAATATTGCGTTTGAGACCACAGACGCGGCGGCCATGCGAGCCTACCTGGCAAGACGCGGCGTCCATGACATGGGAAATCTTGAGCATTTTCAGGACGGTGATCTCGGATTTTCCGTGACCGATCCGAACGCCCACGACATCCAGTTCGTGCAGTACCTCCCCGGCTCGATGACCGGACGCCGCAAAGGGCAGCACCTTTCACCGCGCCGCGTCTCAACGGAAATCATTCATGCTGGCTTGATTGTGCAGAATCGCGCGGCGGATGACGCATTCTACAAAAACATCCTGGGTTTCAGCGTGATGTGGTACGGCGGCAAGAAGGATGGAGAGACCGATTGGGTGGATATGCGCGTGCCGGATGGAACCAACTGGCTCGAATACATGCTCAACGTGCAGGACTTTTCGCGGCGCACGCTCGGCGTCAATCACCATCTCGCGCTCGGCGTTCCCAGCATCGCCACCGCCGCCAAGACGGTTTCAGCGCGAGGCTATAAGCCGGTCAAGCCGCAAATCGGCCGCGATGGCAAGTGGCAGCTTAACCTCTATGACCCGGATCGAACCCGCGTGGAGTTGATGGAGCCGAAACCCGTGCGCACACCCTGCTGCTCCCCCATGCACCTGCCATAGCCCGTAGCGCAGAGTTTTGCTTTTAAAACTCTGCGGCTTTTTTGAAATCGCGCACGGTTAACCACTTCCATTCTGTAACCCGGAACCCCAAAGACAACTGCCGCAGAGTTTTAAAAACAAAACCCTGCGCTACATCGCCCGCTATGTTTGACCGCAGCGCGCAGCATCCTTACGGCTTCCCGCATTTGACCGGAATGCGATCCAATCTTTCCACGGCCTGCGCGAGCGTGAAGTTGTCCGGCACTTCCTCGAACGAGTTGTAGATTTCCTTCATATTCACGTTGAGCTTTTTGACCAGCAGAATGACGCCATGAAAACTTACATCGAGCATCGTCAACCGCCAGGCGCCGTCCGGGAGTTGTTTTTGCTCCATGACAAAGTGGCCTCCCGGATAGAGTTTGGCGAGAATGCCCCACCCAAACGAAACGGTATTTACCAGGCGCCCATCAATCTTCACCAAATGCTGGCTCGAAGGGTCCACCCACATCGTGCCCTCAAGCCCTTGCAGCACGCCACCCACACGGCGGCGCGGACGGAATGCCGGATTGGGCCGGTACTTTAGTCTGATCCAGCCGGTACCCTTCTCGATTCCATCGTATTGGAACAGCGACGCCTGCGGAAGGGCCTCAAACAATTCTTCGCGGCGCTCCACATCTTCCTGCTGGTCCTTAAGCTTTTGACGCGCCAGGCGCGGGCTTGACACAATGCGATGCAGGTGCTTGCGGTTCTGCCGGCACCGCTTTTCCGTCGGCGGATTCTCGTTCACCTGGGTTAGCCGGGCGGCCATTCCCTCAAGCGTTTCAATCTCTACCGTCGTCTCCGAGCTACCGGGATCAACCTCGCGGTGCGTGTATTGATAGAGATGCTTGGGATGGCGCATTTCCTGGAGTTGGTTATAGATCATGTTATGAACGAGCCGCTGCACGTTCACCGGAGCCGCGGCTGGATTGGCCCCGGCTTTCGCGCCTTGCGGCCCCGCGCAGCGAGCACCCGAAGAAAAGCAAATGCAGATCGCCGGCGCAAGAACAAGAAGAGACCACTTCTCGATGGAAGCTGAGCTCGCCGCACGGCAGCGCCGGCTCCGAAGCCAGTGCCTTCCACGCCGGAAATATGTGAGGCTTGATTTCAGATGAAGTCTGATCACGTTTCCTTCCTCAGCTTATACGTTAACACTGCTAAATTCTCAACGCGTGATCACTTTTGCAACTTTATCTGCGGAATCCGCCGCACGCCGCGCGTCAATTGTCACTCGTCACTGCGCGTTATTAGGAAAACCTTTTCACATCTTTGCCATGATTCATCTTCCACTTTTCCCTGGTCATCTTGTCCTCCCGTCTCTCCTTCAGTGTCACGGTCGCTGTAACTAACTGATTGCACGATACCTCAATCTGCCAGCCATTTGGCCCTGTGATTGCCTGCTATGACCAACGTGAGCGATGAGATCCCATGGCCAATTACGGCGCTTCACAAATGGCTCGGATTTATTGGGGGGATCATCGGCAAAGGATCTCAATTCTCTTGGAGGAATTTAATGCGACTTAAGATAGCAGCCTTAATTGCCGGAATTGCAATGATGACTTCACCCGCCTGGGCAACAAGTGCGAACATCAACTTCAGCGCTTGCCCGAGCGGCCAAACGTGCCCCGGTCAGATTGGCGTTTCGCAAACCTACAACGCGGGCGGATACACGGTTACAGCGTATGGATTCGAAAAGAACAGCGACGGTGTTTTCGTTGCGGGCAACCTCTACGTCAAGCAGAGTGGCGGCGATGAGAGCGGCCTTGGGCTCGCCAACGAGCACGACCGTGAGATCGACACAAACCAATTCATTCAGTTGGATTTTACCAATCTGGCAAATGCGGGAATCACCAGCGGGAGCCTCATGATCGGCAGCGTGCAGAGCGGTGAAGGCTACGGTATCTACACTTCCAATCAGGTTGGAACCCTCGGCAGCCTTGATCTAAATGGCACGCTGGATAAAACGTACTTGCCAATTTCCTGGACGGCGAATGATCCCATCGTCGGGGTCAACGCCTACGTTCCCACCCACGGCAGCAGCGGCTCAGACGTGCTGTTGATGAATTTTTCCGCTAACCCACCGTCCCCCACTCCGGAGCCTGCTTCACTCGCTCTGATGGGAACCGGACTTATGGGCCTTGCATTTGTCTATCGCAAGTATGCGAAGACTTCTCTAGCCAAGAATCAGTAATTGGGCAGTAATCCGGGACATAGATTCCATCCGGCGTTGTGAGATCCCAGCCTCACAACGCCCTTTTTTTTGCTACCGGACCCCCTGGTCGTTGTGGGCGCGTCAGGGCGCGAGCTGGTCCAAATTGCGCCACAGACATTCAGCCGCAACCTGCGGCTTTGCCGCTTCGTAGGGGCGTTCCTACCGGATCCCAAGAATCTTGTGAGTTTGCAGACTGAGGCGCCATTGGGGATGCTGCAAACAATATTCGAGGGCGCGATGGGTGTTTGCCGCGAGATCTGGCCCATCCATAGGTTGAAGAAAGAAATGGCGGAAGCTGAGACGTTCAAAGCGCTCCGGTTCCCCGCCCGGCTGCGGATAAACCAACTTGAGCTCATCACCCGCAGTCAGGACTAATGCGGCGCCAGCCTTGGGACTGACACACACCCAATCAATCCCCACAGGAGTGGGCTGAGTTCCGTTCGTTTCAACTGCCACTTCGATATTGCGCCCGTGCAGCGCATCGAGCAGCGCTTGATCGAATTGCAACAGCGGCTCGCCGCCCGTCACCACGGCAAAGGCGCGGCCTGGACCGGGCCACCTCGCGCGCGCCGCCGCCGCGAGATCTTCGGCGGAAGAAAACGTTCCACCCCCCGGCCCATCGGTCCCCACAAAATCCGTGTCGCAGAAATCGCAAACCGCGCCCTCGCGGTCCTGCTCGCGGCCCGACCACAGGTTGCATCCGGCGAAGCGGCAAAAGACAGCCGCGCGGCCGGCGTTGGCGCCCTCGCCTTGCAGCGTGTAGAAAATCTCTTTGACCTTATAACTCATAGAAACAGCATTTTCGGGATCCTCTCGGTTGCTGAGAGACCCTCTTTGGCTTTCACGCTGAGCCCTTCGGCTTCGCTCAGGGTAAACTCCGCGAAGAATCTACAAGCAATCGGTCATTTCGCTTTGCGACACCCGCAAAGCATGAAAAGGGGCCTGGAAGGGCATGGCTTTAGCCCGGATTATTCATGAAACGATTGGCACTCGCGGAAGGGCGGGGTTTTAACC
>JBOGJX010000328.1:0-11002 GCA_050745285.1 Terriglobia bacterium | reverse complement strand
CCTTTACCTGTTAAAAAATCAACGGCCTCTCGCAAAGGCGCCAAAGCGCAATCCCCTTACCCGGCTCGCGGAGTTTACCCTGAGCGGAGCCGAAGGACTCGCCACCCTCTCCCCGGCGGAGCGAGGGAAGCTATTAAGTTTACTTTTTTCGTCGATCTCCGGGCGGTGTTTTCAGCAAGGCACATTGTAGCGCAGATTTTTGTTCTTAAAACTCTGCGGCTTTTCGCAGGTCCGGACAAAAATACCGCAGAGTTTCAAAAGCAAAACTCTGCGCTACAGCCTACACGGGCTTCTCGGGCGGGTTGCGAGCACGTACAACCTGGCGTTCAGCTACGACCGGTTTGGCAACATGACCTGCACGCAGAACCAGAACACGCACGGCTTGTGCCCGCAGTATTCCTTCAGCGCCTCCACCAACCAGATCAGTAATTCCGGCTATACGTATGACGCTTCGGGCGACCTGACAAACGACGGCGTGCATTTATATCAATACGATGCCGAAGGGCGGCAGGTCTCGGTGGATAGCAAGGCTTTCCTGGCCGGTGAAGGCGGGCGCCGGTGGCTCTCCAGACACATCTGGGTGGCCAGGGAGTCTTTTTGAGTCTCTCACTGGGAGAGAAGGGCTCCGCTGTGATTGCGCCGACCCAATATGGCGCTCTTCAGCGCGAAGCTGCGGAGCGCGCCGCGCAGGCGCTTGGCGCGCATACCGCGTTTCTTACCTACCCCGACGGAGAGGTTCCCGTTAATGAGGAGGCGAAGTTCGCGGTGTGCGATTTGATCCGGAAGTATAGACCTGGCATCGGCGTAACGCACTGGCGCGGGAGCTGGCACAAGGACCACCGCGCGTGCTACAAGATTGTGAATGGCGCGGTTTTCTACGCCGCGCTGCCCGCCATTGTGCGCAAACTACCCGCCCATGTGGTTAGCAAACTCTTCTTCAATGATAACTGGGAAGATGCGAAAAGCTTTGTGGCGGATACTTATCTCGATATCACCCCGATCATTGAAGCATGGCAGAAGGCCTGCGCCGTCTTCCCCATGTGGCGCGGCGAAAACGAATCCGCTATAACGATTACTACCACAGCCTCGCTATTACACGCGGTTGCGTGAGCGGCTCCAAGTATGCCGCCGCCTTGATGACGCCTCCTGAATAGCTCACACGGCGCGTTCATGCGCTGTGAGCCATCCGCCCACCTTTCCTGCGCAGATCGAGGATTTCTTCTGTAGTGGCGGCGTCACGCCGCCGATTTGTTCATACGCTTATGTGGACGCGTCAGTGCATGCCGGAGCGGAAGAGATCATGGTCAGAACTATTCACGTGCCGGTGAAGGCTGTTAAACCGCGCGAGGGCCGCCTGAGCAGCGCTTGTATTACCCAGGCGCTGTTGAACCTGCGCAAGGGCATAATAGGGTTCAGCAAGCGTGGAGTCGATCTCTATGGATTGTTGCAAGGCAGCCACGGCTTCTTGCGGTTTTCCACTTTGAGAGAGCGCCAAGCCAAGCCGGTATTGGGCCAGGGCGAAATGGGGCTGGCAACGAATGGCTGTCTGCAATTGCGCCGCGGCATCCTGAGGCCGGTGCATGCGGAGGAGCGTCGCGCCGTAAAAGTAGGACGTAAGGGCATTGCAGGTGTGGTCAAGCTGGGCCGCGCGAGCGAAGTATCGGGTGGCTTCATCGTAGTTGCCGTTTGCTGACTGCAAGACCGCCATCAGCAGCACTGGGCGTGGGTCTCCCCGGCTTTCCCTTTCGAGTACGGGCGCCAAATCTTCTATTGCCGCAGCGTTTCTGCCCAACATATAGTCAACAACAGCCTGTTGATATTGAAACTCAACTATATCCGGAAATTTTCTGTTGGCCTGTTCGGCAGCGGATTTCGCCTCCGTGAGCTGATTGGCCAGCAGATAGGACTGGACCAACTGGCGCCAAGCCTTTTTATTATCGGGGAGCATGTGAACGAGTTGCCGGAACGAACCGCAGGCTTGGTTATATTTTCCCAATGCCCGCTGCGTTTCACCGAGCGCGTAAAAGTACACAGGCCCGCGCGTTACGACGGGAGCGCCATCGAGAAGGGTCAAGGCTCGCGCGGCCTGCCCACGAGCGATCCAGAATTTCGCCAGCGCGGCGTAGGGTAACGGCTCACCGGGGTTGTGGCGGATCGCCCCCTGCCACAATTGTTCAATGGCTGCACTCTGCTTAACTCCCGCCAATACCGAGGCCAATGCCTTAAGCAGCGTCTCGTCACCAAACGCATGGGGTGGGAGAGCGTGTACGGTGGCAGCGAGCTTTCCGAAGTTCCCGGTGGCCGCGTATGCTCGGGCCAGATTCACAAGCACATCATCAGATTGAGGGGATTGGCGGTGCATGCGCTCCAGGATGGGAATTGCGGCAGCGAAACGACGCGCCTGAAGCAAAAGCAGGGCATAGTCGTAAGCGAAATCAGAGTTTCCAGGGTCGATTTTGTAGGCTTGCCGGAGATTGAGGAGGGCTCCGTTGAGGTCTTCCTGCCGCGCCAACGTCATGCCCAGGAGAGCATGAGCCCGCGCCGAGCGCGGCGCAAACCGTATCGCATTCTCAAGGAGCCGCCGTGCTTCTTCTAGCTCGCCCTTCTGATAAGCGGCTTCCCCCTGTGCTAGTAGCGAGGCGCTACTGGAAGCCGCTTCGTATTGGCTCTCCGCAGCCGGGTTCTGTGTTCTCCCCGATGATGGCGCGATCGTGATCGCCAGGGCCGTGAGAATTGCAAGCAGCTTCGCTCGGTCGAGCATGATCCATTGTAAGGCCCCGCCCTTTCCAAGCTCAACGACGCCTCGCCCCGGACTCGCGCGCGTATGCCAAATATGGAACGAAGCCACGGACCTCCGTATGCAGGCGGTAGACAGAAGTTGTTGCGGTGATATAGAGCGTGGTGTAATCCTTCCCGCCCCAGGTCAGGTTGGCCGGTTGCTCCGGCATCACGATGGCGCCCAGATGGCGGCCCTGAGCGTCCCACACCCAAATTCCTTTCGGCCCCACTACGAAAAGGTCGCCGTGCCGGTCTACCCTCATCCCATCCGGAACGCCCTCCCCTGGTCCACCCTTTTCGTCGCCAAAAATGCGCCCATCGGATAGCGCGCCGTCAGGATTAAATTTGTAGACGCGGATGTTTTGCTGGGCGCTGTCATCCACGTAAAAACGCTTTCCGTCAGGCGAGAATGCCAAGCCGTTCGGCTGCGTCAGATCCTTTGTCTCGAGGCGCACGCTTCCGCGCGCGTCCAACCGGTAAACTCCCTGAAACGGGATTTCCTGTTTTTGCCCTTTGGGCAAATCGAGCGTCGGGTCGGTGAAATAGATCGCCCGGTCGGGTCCCAAAACCACGTCATTGGGGCTGTTGAAGCGCTTTCCGTCATACCGGTCCGCCAAAGTCGTGTACTGGCCGTCCGGGCTCACGCGGATGATGGCGCGCAGGACGCTGGCACAATCGAGAAGGCGCAGGTGAAGGTCATACGTGTTGCCGTCAGGGTCTCCCAGCGCGATCATCGCTTCGCGGCGCCCGTCAGGATAAACTTTATAAATCTTATTCTGGACCTCGTCGCTGACGTAGAGAAAATTGTGCGGGTCCCAAACCGGACCTTCGGTAAACCCGAAACCCGTGGCAACCCGCACCAACTTCGCTTGGCGCGAAATGAGCTTCCAGAACTGCGGCGAAAGCGCCTGGATATCGAATTGCCGCTGTGGCGGAGCAGACTGGGATAGAGCGCCAAAGGAAAAAATGACGATTAGCGTCAGAGTTATCCAGGGCAGCCAGCGGACCGCTTCTTTCATTCTTACGGACAACATCGCGATTTTTCTCCTGATCCCATGTAGTTTTTGAGGGCTACACCTTGGGCGAATGGGTCCACGATACTATTCAGTGCGAGCTAAGCCCGCGCCCATTTTCTCCTTCACTGACCTCAACAAGGAAGCTGACGAGATCATTCAAATCCGCAGCGCTGAGCCTGGAAGCGTAATCGGACGGCATCAGAGAATAGGGCTCATGGCGTAAAAGTGCGAGACTCGATTTCATGAGGAGATGGAAGCTTCCATCAGCCGTCTGCAATTGCAATGAAAAGTTATCCTCATTGCGCGCGACGCCCACGAACTTGTGGCCATTGCGCGTCACCGCAACTACAGTATCCTCGTCAGGGCGCAGATTCTTATTGGGATTGACGATGGCCTCGCGAATATCATGCGGTGAGTGCGAGAGCGCGTAGCTGGAGAGGTCCGGTCCGAGAAATCCCCCTTCCCCGTGAATCAGATGGCAGGTCGAGCACTGCGCCCGGCCAAAGAACAACTCCTTGCCGTGAGCGGGACTCCCCGGGACCGTGGTGGTAGACTGCCTCCCCTGAAGGACGCGGAGATATCCCACGACAGCCTTGACGCCTTTGGGCCCAAGCGCCCTGAAGGAGGGCATTCCGGCCGAAAGGATTCCATTTTCAACGATGCGGTTAAGCCCGGCGTCTGAAAGGTGTTGCACCGCAGGGTTCGTAGCGATGTTGGGCGCGTGCTCCCCTCCGCGGCCATCCACTCCATGGCACGTGCCACAGCTTGAGACGAATATCTTCTCGCCTTGGGCCGGGGATTTTCTTTCCGGCGCGCGGACCTGAGCGGCCCAGAACCTACCAGCCGGAAGAATGGCGGCCTGAAGTAGAGCCATCGCCACGATCACTAAGACTAGCCCGCGCGGGATGATCCGCGAAAGCCTCATAAGCTGACTGGCCATCCCGTTGTGTTTCGCCTCCCAAGCGTGTCAGTCCACTCAGAACATGAATTTCATGGCAACTTGCAAAATGCGTGGCGAGTTAGCGCTATTCACGATGCCAAACGAGCCGGAATTGAAGTTACCGTCCGGGCCGTTGAACTGGGCATGATTGAACGCGTTGAAGGCCTCCACTCGCACCTCGATCTTTTTGGTCTCGGTAAAGGCGACGTCCTTCAGTAGCGCAATGTTGAAATTATTCAGTCCCGGCCCGTGGAAGAAGCGCCGGTTTGCATTTCCGATCTGACCTAGCGGCTCCGGGCTGAACAATGAAGTGTTGAAGTAGGTCAAGCCGCTGCGAGGGTTCGTATTGTTCAATATTTTTCCCGAAATGACGTTGGGTAGATCGACGCCGGTATTCGTTCCCAGGAGAGAGCGGTCGTCATTTTCCGACAGCGACACCGGCAGCCCGGTAGCAAAGGTAGTGATGCCCGAAATAATCCAGCCCTTCAGTAAACGGCTTCCCAGCTTGCCGTTGGCAAAGGAGAGCTTGCCAAATGGCAATTGGTAGCTGTAACTGGCCACAAAGTTGTGGGTCAGATCGAAATTGCATAGCGCCTTGCTTGCCCTGTAATCCGATGGATTGATGCCCTGATTGTAGGCTGAAGAATTATCCATACATTTGCTATACGTGTACCCTAGAAGAAAGGACGTATTCGCGCCCGTGTGCCGCAGACTTACTTGGAGTGAATTGTAATTGGAGTTGGCCATTTCATCCATGTAGGCATTACTGCCAAACTGATTGCCCAAAACCGAGCGCGTTCCGTTGATGGTTTGTCCGGAGGCGGTCACATAGACATTACTCTCAAGATTCGGGCCACAGGGTACAACGCCGGGTGCAAGCGCGGCCGGGTTGCTTAGGGCCAGGCAAAGGGCTTGATTGCCGGGGTTGGCTTCGAGGAAGGAAATCAGCTTGTGTCCCTGCGTGCCCACGTAACTCACGCCGAGCACTGTATTAATCCCGAACTGGCGTTGCAACGAAAACTCATAATCCTCCGCGTAAGGCATCCGGTTCTGGTGGAAAAAGACCGGCGCTCCGGAGATCGGTTCCACAGCCGGCCAGTTGAAAGTGGTGTCGGGATTTTTAGCGGAGGAATTGATGGGAGGAAAGACGAATGGAAACCGCTGCCCTTCGTTGTTGCCGGTTGCGCGGTCGATGTAGGGGGTGGCAAAAAGCGGAGGCGCCGGACTCACGTAGAATAGACCGTAAGGCGAATCACCCACCTCGACGAATTGGGTCAAGTCCTCAACCGAAGTATAGAACATCCCATAACCCATCCGGATGCTGGTCTTGCCGGGCCCGCCGGTGAGCTTTCCCAGCAGCCCCCCACGGGCGCCCGGCGAATACGCCAAGCCAATCCGGGGAGAAAATCCATTGTATTTCGTGGGTGCGAGAGTCTGGGGAATTCCAGGATCGCCGGGCACAAGCCAGCCCTTTGGCGCGCCGGGGAAAACCACCGATTGCTCGCCGGGAATGATTGTTTCCGTTTTGTTTTGCGTGTCATACCAAGGTTGGCTGAATTCCCAGCGCAGACCATAGTTCAGCGTCAGGCTGGGCTTGGCGCGCCAACTATCCTGAACGAAGAGGCCCGTGTACTTGCTGCGGGAGTCCAGGAATTGGCGGCTTGATTGGATGAGTTGCGCTGGAGCGCCAATCAAAAAGTCGGCGAAATCAACCCCGGTTTCTGTCCCATTGAAGGCAAAGACGCCATTCTCAGCATAGGTATTGCGCTCGTTGATCTGGTCATAATGGAATTCACCGCCGAACTTGACGCTGTGTGTCCCGATGATCCGGGTGTAATTATCCAGCCACTCGAATGTATTGTTGTATTGGCCCGTGGTGCCATCAGGAAGGCCAAAATTGTAACTGTTGAACTGCATGAGAGGCACACCTTGTAACTTCGGAACAATGGGCCCAATTCCGCCCGGACTTGCGAATCCCTCCTGGAATCCTAGCGATCCCAGCGTAGGACCAACCCCACCCACCGGCTCAGCAAAAATGTTGGCGTCTCGCAAATAGCTGAAGTGAAATTGATTGACCGAATTAGAGCCGAAGGTCTTGGTGTCCGCCAAGTTGAGCAGTATGGCTCTGCCGGGTGTTATGGAGCTGAAACCAGGAAATTCGGGCGCGTTGTGGTACGGAGCGTTCAAGCTGTAGTCGTCCATGAAGTAGTATGCGGACAACATGCCGAAACGGGAATTCCCGTCGACGCGAACTCCACCTTTATCGTCTCGCAATCTCCTATCGAATGCGGCGGTGGAATAGTTATTGCCGGGAAGATTCGGCAGCGGGATGTATTGAAGCATCTTCGTCGCCGGTGTCGCAAACGCCCGCTGAGGAATCACGGCATTGGGGAAAACGCACTGAGCGGAGGTTGTGCAAGCCGGGGTGTTTTTCACGGGGTCGGCGGGGAAATAATACGGCTCGCCGGATGTTACGGGATAACCCAGCTCGGTCGAAAGGGTATTAGCCCAGTAGTCCCCAACCACCGAGCCTGTCAGAGAGCCCGCCTGGTCGGAAAGATCCCCTTGCCGGTCAGCGGGCGATGGCACCGGGATCTGCCCCGTGTCCACTCCCTGGATTTGGCGCGTTCCCTGATAATCAACGAAGAAGAAAGCCTTGTTCCGCCTGATCGGCCCTCCAAAGGTGCCACCGAACTGATTCTGAATGTAAGCGCCGATGGTGGGAGAATAGAAATTGCGTGTGTCAAGACTCGTATTGCGCAGAAAATCGAAAGCGTCGCCGTGGAACTGATTGACCCCGGATTTGGTGGCGACGTTGACCTGCCCGCCGCTATAGTTGCCATACTCGGCGTCAAAGTTGTTGGTGATGATCCGGAATTCCGCAATCGAATCGAGATTGGGGACGATCGCCGCGCCGTTGTTGCGTCCTTCCTCGACGTTGGCCCCATTCACCATGAAGCCATTGGCGGCTTCTCGCTGGCCGTTGACGGACTCATTGCCTGAGTTCCCGATGTCGCCCGAGGCCGGCCGGTCGCCGCCTTCCGCCACGTTGGAGTAAGGTGAGACGCCGGGCTGGAGCGACAGCAAATCCGTGAAGCTCCGGCCATTCAACGGGACCGCGGTCATTCTGCCGCTTCCAATAACCTCGCCCATCTGCGTGTTACGCGTCTCCACGTGAAGCACGGAGCTCGAGACCGTTACTTGCTGGGATTGCTCTCCCACTGCCAACTCAACATCCACACGAAGCGCTGAGTTGGCATTGATAATCAAACCCGTCTCGTGAAAGTGCCTGAAGCCGGTGTGTTGAACGTCGACATCATAGGCGCCAATCGGAAGGGCCGGGAAATTGTAAAATCCTTTGCCATCCGTGATGACGGTCTGCCGGATGCCGGTCTGCGTGTCCAGCGCCGACACGCTCACCCCGGGGATCACTCCGCCACTCGGATCCTTGACTACACCGGAGATGCTTCCGGTGATGCTGGCCCAGGCCATCGTCGCCCCAAAAAGCGACACACACACCAACCCTTGCGCGATCTTACGGTCGAAAAGCATACTTCATCTCCCTAAACCATATTTCCCGCACCGATGGCAGAAATCCGATGTTTTTGTACAGTGGAAATACCCACTGTGAACTGAAAGTTTCCCGTTACGCTGTTACAGGATGTAATCTATTTCCCCGGCGAAGTCAATAGTTTTTTAGCTTTCCTTAGTTTGTTTTTTTGATGCGTTTCCCTGGGCTTGGGCAACTTGGCATATTGCTGAAAAACCCCGGCATGTCATGCTGAGCGAAGCGAAGCATTCGCTTGTTGTATTGAGAACAAAGACGCAGATTCTTTGCTGCCATGGAAATGGCCAACCACTGCGCTGAAAATAAATGGGTTGCGATATTCTCCGTAGGGACGCTGCTTGCTGCGCCCGCCGATGTTGGGTGCAGCAAGCAGCACCCCTACGCCATTTTCATGCCACGTGGCGCGCCGGAGGCATATGATGTCTGCGCTCACAATGACAGTCGGATAGATTTCTTCAGCAACCTGTCAGAAGCCCCGGCTATTTCTTCACGGCGATGGCTGAGATTTCAATCTTGGCGCCGTTGACCAGAGCCGCCACTTGAACGGTGGTGCGGGTGGGCTTGGGATTTGGGAAAAAGGTGGCATAGACCTTATTCATGGCGTCAAAATCATGAACGTCAGACAGGTAAACATTCACGGCCACGACATCTTTCATTCCAAACCCGGCCTTTGTGACCACCTTCTGAATGGCCTCAAGCGCCGCGCGCGTCTGAGCGCTGATTCCGTCTTCCAGCTTGCCGTTGCGGTCCGTTCCCTGAGTGCCAGAAACGTACAGGGAGTTGCCCACAAGAATGCAGTCGCTGAATGGCAAGGCTTGCGTAGTCCCCGGAAGGTTCACGGCGCGCCGCCCTTGTGCGCAGCAGCCGCATGAAGCAAAGTAAAGAATCGTTACAAAGAGCGAAGTCGAAACCACCACAGACCTGCAAGATCTGAGTTTCAGCATTTTGCTTTTCTCCTTATGGTTTCCAGATTTTATTGAGAGTTTTATATTATAGTCACAGCATTTGCTTTAACAACGATTTCGGGCGCTGGAATCCCGGCGGCCAGAGGTCGCCGCTGCAATAACAGGTGTCATCATAATATGTAATTCTGAATAGATTGCTTTCAAGGCAACGACTGACATCGTTCCATCACAATTGCGGAAGAGGCCGCGCGTTTGCGGCGTTGGCAGAATGGCTTCAACTGGATGCTGAAAATGTCTGCACACATATCGCTAAAGAGCTGAAACCGGCAAAGAATCTCGCAAGTCGTTGATTCAGACATATCCTTCGCTTCGCGCAGAATGATAGCTCAAAGGACTTCTTCGGCATCCTGTTAAAAACATTAACAATCGGACCACTACATATATACAACCAGGAGGACTGAATGAACCAATATTTTCGGCTTGCGATCCAAAGCCATAGAACCAGAATTCTTGCCGCCGTGCTGATCGTGTTTATGGGGATCGGTGTGGTCCGATGGATCGCTCCGGTGGAGGCCTCCACTGGCGCGGTCTCACCGAACCCGGAGGCATCACTACTGGATGGATTCCGGCGCGTGGAGGCTGCCTCTGTCTCTGATGCCGTTGAGCAAATCACAGGGCGGAGGATGTACATGAGCCATCGAATGAGGCCCATCTTCACGTCGAAATTTGCGGGTTTTGCGGTGACGGTCCTCTTGAAAAAGCAGGAGGGACATCAGGGCTCCCAGGCGCTCAGAGGCATGCTCGCGGCTATCGATCATGGTGGACCCGATTCGGTATACGTGATGGTGGTTGAGGATGGAGTGGACATCGCGGGCATGGGCGGCCTGATGGGAACGGCCATGGCCGCGCGAGACTTTTCAGGGGCCGTGATCGATGGCGGCGTCCGCGATGTTCCGTATCTGCGGAAGATCAGGTTCCCTGTTTTTGCGCTTGGGATTGTGCCTTCTACATCGGTGAACCATTACCGTTTTGCAGGAGCTAATGTCCCGGTTGTTTGTGATGGCGTTGCGGTTCATCCGCATGACATCATCGTGGCGGATGAAGATGGGGTTGTGGTGGTGCCGCGCGCACAGGCCACTGCGGTTCTGGCCCTTGCTCAGAAGATGGATTTCAAAGAACACTCCATGTATCCCTACATTGAGAAATACAAATCCATCGAGGAGGCCGTGCGTAAATTTGGACGCTTGTAAGCCATCGCGGAGCAGGAGTCCGCCTCTTTAGGGCTAGAATCGCTTGCATTCAGGATGCTTGCATCAGATAATTCTGGTTTTCATTTCGCAGCCGTTCTTGTTGATGGACGACGCTCGCAAGATGTTGATTAGATATCTAAAGCCGTTTTTTCGCCGCGCTCCGAATGACAGATCAACGGACTTTTTCAGCAATTATTTAAGCTGTTCGATGAGTTCATGCGAAGATTTGCAGAATCAGCGCACGATGATTGGAAGAAACGGGGCTTTGGCCTCGCAGCAAGCCTCCTCACAATCGTACTGCGCGCCAGTATGCTCATCGTTTTGATTTCGTGCCTAGGTGTTTGTGCGATGGCAGGAGGGTCTCAAACCTTCCGCCCTTTGGCGCCTTCATGCCGGGTTCAGAAGACAGTATTTGACGGGTGGAAGGCCGAGCGGATGTCCAATCCATGGGTGACGCTTACCTTTGTTCCCCAGCTTGGAGGCCGGCTGATGCAGGTTTCGTTTGGCGGCCACTCTTATCTTTTTGTGAATCCGCAGTACAAGGG
>JBOGJX010000327.1:0-12880 GCA_050745285.1 Terriglobia bacterium | reverse complement strand
TTGTCACCCCATGCGAAAGGCGATACACTAATCGCGGCCAGATGGAGGAACGTTATTTTGAGATTCAATGGGATTCACGTTCGCGCTGCTCTGGCTGCGATGCTGGTGTTTTTCATCCCGGCGCTCCTCATGGGAGCGCCCGCTCCCGGCGGCCACGGGCAAAAAGCGGGATCCGAACAGATCCTTGCCCATATGGATGACGCGGCCAGGCGCGTGAAAACCATCTCCGCCCAGCTTACCTATACGACGGTCACCGTCCTGGTGAACGATCATTCCACGCAGACCGGCGAACTCTTCTTTCGTAAAGGCAAGAAACTGGAAGTTCTAGTGCGCTTCCTGACGCCTGACCTGAAGGTGATCCTTTTCAAACACAACCGCGCGGAGATTTATTATCCCAAGATTAATCAGGTTCAGGAATACGACCTTGAGAAGCACTCCAACATGCTGCAGCAGTTTTTGCTGCTAGGCTTCGGTACACCGATTTCGGATCTCGAAACCTCTTACCGCGTGAAACCCCTGGGCGAAAAGCGCCTGGGGAATGAGACGACTCAATTAATCGAGCTCACGCCGGTGCAGAAGGCCATCGCGGCGCAATTGACCCACGTGGATCTGTGGGTGAGCGAAGTTTCATGGCTTCCGGTGCAGCAGCAGTTTTTCGAGCCGAGCGGCGACTATCTCGTCGCCAGCTACAAGGGGATTCGCGTCAATAGCCACCTGGCGGCGTCGGTCTTCAAGATCCATACCAAAGCTGGGGTCGAGCGGGTGAAGATGAATTGATCAGGCAAGTGACAAGTGACGAGTGACAAACGGCAAGCAACCAGTGGGTAGCGTAGACCTGCGTTGCGTGCAGGTCTGCGGCTCTTCGTTTGGATTCCTCTTACCAGCCGCGGACCTGGGAAAGCGCAGGTCCGCGCTACGCGCTTGCTGAATACTGACGGCTGATTATTAACCGCTTCTTTTCGTCACTCATCACTGTTTTTTCCCCATTCACAGCGTTCAAGTTGCATGTTCCGGCCGGACGGGCTAACGTGCTGTAAGCTGGGTGATCCGGAAGCACGAGACGGGACTCTGGCGCAGGACGGCACTCTACAATGAACCGAACCGTTGTGCGGCGCAAAATCCGCCGGGTCACGCTCCACCTCCGCGAGCTGCGGATGATCGCGTGGGGGCTTCTCGACACACGCCACCCGATTGACGTGCACCTTATCCCCATCCGCCGGTGCAATCTTTCCTGCGCCTATTGCAACGAGTATGATGATTTCTCAAGCCCGGTGCCTCTGCCGGAATTGAAAAACCGCGTTGATCATCTCGCCGCGCTCGGCGCAACGATCATCACCATCAGCGGCGGGGAGCCGCTGCTGCATCCGGAATTAGATCAAGTCATTCGCCACATCCGCCGCCGTGGCATCATCGCGGGGCTTATCACCAACGGCTACCTGCTGGTCCCAGCGCGCATCCGGGAGCTGAACCGCGCCGGGCTCGATCATCTGCAAATCAGCATTGATAACGTCGAGCCGGACGACACGTCCAAGAAGAGCCTGAAGGTGTTGGACCAGAAGCTCCGGTCATTGGCCGAGCACGCCGAATTCGCTGTCAACATCAATTCGGTGCTCGGCAGCGCGATCAGCAATCCGGAGGACGCCATCACCGTGGCCCGCCGCGCCAGGGAACTTGGATTTTCAACTACGGTGGGAATTATTCACGATCATTCCGGCCAGTTGCTGCCCCTCAGCACGCGGCAGCAGGAAATCTTCGATGAAGTGCGCGCCATGGGGAAGCACTCCTACTCGCGCTTCTACGAGATGTTTCAGAGAAACATTGCTCGCGGCAAGGAAAACAACTGGCGCTGCCGCGCGGGAAGCCGTTACCTCTACATTTGCGAAGACGGCCTTGTCCACTACTGCTCGCAGCAGCGCGGCTACCCGGCAATTCCGCTCGCCGAGTATACCCCGCAGCACATGGAGCACGAGTATCTCACCGAGAAATCCTGCGCCCCGCGCTGCACGGTTTCCTGCGTGCAAGTGATCGGCATGTTCGATAACTGGCGCCATCCCCAGACCCGTCAAGCTTTCGACTCTCCCCCACCGGTTAGAATTGAATCCACAACCCTCGCCGGAAAGAATTAAAGGAAGAACCACAAAGACACGAAGCAAGAGCGCCATCTCTGCTCATGGTGTCTTGGTGCCTTTGTGGTGGGACTATAAGCATCTCTCGAGCCCCGCGACAACGGTAGCGAAGCACAGCCTCTCGCGTTTCATAATACAATATGAACCCATGCCATTCGCAAAAGTTCGAACCCGCGTAGCCCCCTCGCCCACCGGCGATCCCCACGTCGGCACGGCCTATATAGCCCTTTTTAATTACTGTTTTGCCAGGAAGCACGGCGGCGAATTCATCCTGCGAATTGAAGATACAGATACGGCCAGAAGCAGCGCCCGTTCAGAAGCCGCCATCCTGAGTTGCCTGCGATGGCTTGGGCTAACCTGGGATGAAGGTCCGGAGGCGGGCGGCCGGCACGGCCCGTACCGTCAAAGTGAGCGAGGCGGAATCTATCGCCAGTACGCGGATCAACTGCTCGAGCAGGGGCACGCCTTCCGCTGTTTCTGCACCCCGGACCGGCTGGCGCAGATGCGCGACGCGCAGAAGGTGGCGGCCCAGCGCCCCGGTTACGATGGCCGCTGTCTTCAATTGCCTCCGGCTGAAACCGAGGCGCGGATTGCGGCTGGCGAGCCGTTTGTAATCCGCATGAAAGTGCCGCGCGAGGGCTCCTGCGTCATCAAGGACCTGCTGCGCGGTGACATTGTGATCGGCTGGGACACCGTCGACATGCAGGTGTTATTGAAGGCGGATGGCATGCCCACGTACCATTTGGCAAACGTCGTCGATGACCACTTAATGCAGATCTCGCATATCCTTCGCGGCGAGGAATGGATCAACTCAGCCCCGAAGCATCAGCTTCTGTACGAATATTTCGGCTGGGAAATGCCCGTGTTGTGCCACCTGCCGTTGCTGCGTAATCCCGACAAGAGCAAGCTTAGCAAACGGAAAAATCCCACCAGCCTGCTGTTCTACGAGCGGATGGGCTATCTTCCCGAAGCCTTGCTGAATTATTTGGGGTTGATGGCCTGGTCCATGCCGGGCGGCGAGGAGAAATTCTCTCTTCCGGAGATGGTCGATCAGTTCAGCCTTGAGCGTGTTTCCCTGGGCGGGCCGGTTTTTGATTTAACGAAGCTCAATTGGCTCAACGGGCGATGGATTCGCGAAAATTTGGACGATGATCGGTTCGCGGACCGCGTCCGCCGCTGGGCGCTGAACGAAGATTATATGATGAAATTGGCGCCGCTGGTCCGCTCGCGGGTAGCCGTTTTGAGCGACCTCGGCCCTCTCACCGCGCCGTTTTTCTCGGGAATCGTTGAGATCACGCTCGATCAGTTGCTGCAAGGGAAGCTCGATCGGGATGCGGTTTCCATCGCGCTCCATCTGGCGCTCGCGCGGATTGAAGGATTGGAATGGAACAAGGTGGAGATCGAAAATGTGCTGAAGGGCATCGCGGCGGAAATGGAGATTAAGGCTCGCGATTTCCTTCTTCCGTTTTTTGTCATCATGAGCGGCAGCCCGGTTTCCGTCCCGCTGTTTGACGCAATGGAGATTCTGGGACGTGATTTGTGCCGCGCGCGGTTGCGGCACGCGCTGGATATGGTGGGCAAGCCGCAAGCAGAAGAGAAAAGACGCTGGCTTAAAGGACGCCAGTAGACCATGCGTGAAACGCCTCACCGTTTTGATCATGTCCGGCGCGACGCGCGGCGAGTGGCCCGCGCCGTTCGCGCCCGCTATTGGTTTCCGCACGTGCCGCTCTCTTTAGCCCTCGCCTTCGCAGGTTTCCTTCTCCTGCTGATCACGTTCGGCGCCAAATGGCACGCTCTACTTGCTGATTTTCCTTCCAACCTTCTCAACTTTCCGCCCGCAAGCATGCCTTATCTCCTGATGGGGCTTGCCATGCTCATTATGTCCGTGGGTCTGCTTTTCCGCTCGCGGTTCGCCTGGATCGTCGCGCTGGTGTTGACGGTCACCACCATTCTTATTGTGCTCAAATTCCGGCATGTGGCCTACCACGCTCTGCCCTATTACGATGGGGCGCTGCTGGTCCTCCTGCTGCTTGCATACCGCTCATTCAGCCGCAGCAGCTTGGCGGCGGGAACGCTCTTCGCCATCACCAGCACTTTGCTGCTCCTGATCTATGCCGTCTTTGGCAGTCTTTACATGGGAGAGCAGTTTTCGCCGCGCATCGACGATCTTGTTACAGCTCTCTATTATTCTGTGGTAACCATGGGTACCGTGGGGTACGGCGACATCACACCCAAGACGCCCCACGCAAAACTCTTTACCGTCTCAATTATTATTCTTGGCATTGCGGTCTTCGCCACCTCGATCAGCGCCATTGCCGGACCCCTCGTGAGCGGGAACCTCAAGCGCATGATGACCCGGAAGGAGAAACAGATGAAACGCACGGATCACTTCATTATCGTCGGCGCCACACCCTTGGCCTACAACACCTATCGGGAATTCAAGAAGCGCAACCAAACCGTCACGCTGATCCTTCCTCAACCCGAGCCGGGGGTTGAGGCCGATGAGGCCGATATTATCGTTGGGGACGCAAACAGTTTGGAAATTTTGCGGAAGGCGGATGCGGAACAGGCGCAGGCTGTGCTCGCCATGCGGGCAGACGATTCGGAAAACGCCTTTATCGCGCTGGCCGTCAAGGAGCTCAAAGGCCGGGCTAAGACGGTGGTCGTGGTCAACGACAGCAAACACATGGAGCGGGTCAAACTCGTGCAGCCCGATCTCGTCATTGCGCCGCAGGTCTTGGGAGGAGAAATGCTGGCCATGGTGCTGACCGGCGAACGCATTACTGGCGATTTCCTGATGGAACGCTTTTTGCACTTCGACAGCCACGCTGGCCAAACCTCCTGACCTGTGGAAATCCTGCCTATTGCCAGAAAACACACATAGCGGTCTTCGGCCGCAAACCAGGAATGGTGTCATGCTGAGCGCAGCGAAGCATCTGGTTTTGTGGAGTCGAGATCGGGAAGAGCAGATTCTTCGCTCCGCTCAGTAACCACAACCAAAGGAGTTTTTCAGTAACCTGCTGTGAAAATGACCCGATGCCATATTGATAATGCGCGGGTTACGTGCGTAGTTTGTAGGGGCACGCCATGGCGTGCCCACGGGCGCAGCAAGCGGCGCCCCTACGTCATTTTCATCCCAAGTGGTGCGCCGCAGGCGCATGAGGTCTGCTCTGAAAATTTCGGTTGAGGGGAGCGGAAGGGCAGGGCCAGCGTTTCCAAGAAAAACGGCCGTGCTGGAAACGCCCTCACCCACGCTTCGCGGTCCCGTCTTTTTCTTCTGGCCCAAAGACGGGAGAGGGAACGGGAGTGAGGAGGCCACGCTCACGGCATGGCTAAAGCCATGCCCTTCCAGATCCATTTTCATGGTTTCCGGATGTCGCAAGGTGACATGAACGACTGCTGGAGATGAAGCCGGAGACCCCTTCCCAAGGCAAGCCGCTTGGCGAAAGAATAAAGATGAAACGCCGAAGCTCGCTTTTGCGTCTCTATCATATAGGGTGGCTAGGAACCCACTGGCGGAGCAGCGGTTTATCAGGGTTGCTGGCCCGCTGAAAAGGCTGTCTGAAAACTGCATTTGTAGCGTTGGCCTGTGGCCGTCTGGCCTTATTTTTCAATCACTTGGCCGATAAGAGACCGCTGCCACAGCGTCGCCACCGGATGGTCCGAGGATCGAATGATGGATTGGATGAAAGCAACGGCGTTGGCGTGGGTTCTGCCTATCATGGTGGCGCTGACGGGCCTGACGGGTTTCAATGGCGCCGTCCCAGCCCGCGCGAGCGCTAGGCGGGCGCTGCAGACACAGCCACAAGCAGCGGCGCCGGGCACGGTGGTGAGATCCATGGGCGCCATTGAGACGATCCAGGGCAGTGCCATCACTCTCAAAACGAACTCAGGGTCGGAAGTTAACGTTGCCGTCCAGGATTCCACCCGTATGCTCCGCATTCAGCCAGGACAAAAGAGCCTGAAGGGCGCTACGCCATTAAGATTGCAGGACTTGCAGGTAGGTGACCGCATTTTGGTGATTGGGAAGACATCCGGAGACGCCAAGTCCGTGCTGGCTTCCTCGATCATCGCCATGAAACAGAGCGACATTGAGCAGAAGCAGCAGGAGGAAGAGGAGGCTTGGCAGAAGCACGGGGTGGGCGGCCTGGTAAGAGAGGTTGATGCCGGCACAGGAACCATCACCCTTGCGCCGAATGGGGCCGGCAAGACGATTACCGTGCACACTTCAAAGGACACCGTCCTGCGACGGTATGCGCCGGGCTCTGTGAGATACCAGGACGCCAAGCCCGGCACATTCGACCAAATCAAGCCGGGAGACCAGCTTCGCGCGCGTGGAATTCTCAGCCCGGACGGCAGCGAGATCACCGCGGCGGAGATTGTCTCCGGGTCGTTTCAAAACATCGCCGGTATCGTTACTTCGGTTGATCCTAGCGCGAACGAAGTCACCGTGATGGATCTCGTCACCAAGAAACCTGTGGCGGTCAAGATCGTAGCTCAGTCAGAACTGCGCAAGCTGCCCGAGTTGACGGCGCGTAGCATCGCCGCGCGGCTGAAGAGGGAGCGGGTGAGTGCATCGCCGGCTGCGGGCGCGGGCGCAGGCGCCGCCCAAGCCTCTAACCTCCCAGCGCCGAAGGCCGGAAACCCCGACCTTGACCAGATCTTAAGCGGGCTGCCCCAGATTAAGGTGCAGGATTTGCACAAAGGTGATGCGGTGATGATCGTGTCGACTCAAGGCGCGCCGTCAGCAGCCGTCACCGCGATCAAGCTGCTGAGCGGTGTCGCGCCTATTCTGACGGCATCGCCAGGCGGAAATCAGGCGAAAGCGCTGCGATCGCTCTGGAGTGGTTTTGGCGCCTCCGGCGGCGGCGGAGAATCTGGCGGGACTGGCGACGCGACGCCGGCGTCGCGATAGCGAAGGGCTAGGCAGGGGCGCCGCAGCGCCGCTGCGAATGGTGATGAGCACGAGAGGATCTTTTGGCCGAATGAAGCCTATCGATGATTGAAAGCAAAAAATTCATAAACGTTACTCCGCAACCGCGGAGATTTCCTGGGAGGGCTGAGTGAGATTCCGAGTATTTGGATTCCGATCTTTTATTTTGGGGGCGTTGTTCTTGCCCCTTTGTGCCGCGAGCAGCCTGCTCGCGCAAACACCTTCCGGCGTCCTGCGCGGGCAGGTGACGGACCCATCCGGTGCGGCCGTGACAGGGGCCACCGTGTCGGTTTCGAGCGCCAAGGCGCGCACAAGAACCGCCAAGACCAATCAGGTTGGAGCGTATGAAATCAAGGGGCTGCCAAGTGGTACGTACACGGTGACGGTTGTGGCCCCCAGCTTCTCGGTGTTTGAGCAACAAAAAGTTGTGATCGCCGCCGGCCGGATTCAGCGGCTCAACGTTCCACTTCACATCCAGCAGCAAGTGCAGCAAGTGACGGTTTCGGCCCAAGCAACACACGTCGGCGTCAGCCCCGAGAACAATGCCAGCGCGCTCGTGATTCAAGGGAAGGCTTTGGCGGCGCTGTCGGATGATCCGGATGAGTTGCAGGAGGAGCTCAGCGCCTTGGCGGGGCCGGCGGCGGGCCCAAACGGAGGCCAGATTTATATTGATGGCTTTACCGGCGGCCAACTCCCACCCAAGTCCGACATTCTCGCTATCCACGTCAACCAGAATCCATTTTCCGCGCAGTATGACAGGGTTGGCTACGGCCGCATCGAGATCATCACCAAGCCAGGCGCGTCCCAATATCATGGCTCGGTCTTCGCCGATGGGAATGACTCGGCGTTCAATTCGCGGAACCCCTTCGTAACCCAAGAGCCTCCCTATCACTCGGAGTTTTTCAATGGAAACATTGGCGGACCGCTGGGCCATAAGGCATCGTTCTTCTTTGATACTTTTCGACGAAGTATCAATGATAGCTCCATCGTGAACGCCATCGTTCTCGATCCCAGCTTCGCTCAAGTTCGCTTGACCCAGGCCGTCCTCCATCCGCAGACGCGGATGCTCATCACGCCCCGAATCGATTACCAGATCAGCGCGAAAAATGTGCTCACAGTTCGCTACCAGCTCTGGCGTGATAGTGGCATCAATGATGGCATCGGACAGTTTGCCCTGCCGTCGCAGGCCTTCAACACGCACGGGACAGAACACACCTTGCAGTTGGGCGACACGCAGATCCTGAGCGACAGGACGGTAAATGAAACCCGCTTCCAATTCCGCTACGGCACAAACAATCAGACCCCGCAGAACTTGCAGCCGGCGGTCAATGTGCTGGGGGCGTTCACGGGGGGTGGCAACACCCAGGGGAAAAGCGCGGACACGCTGCAAAGCTACGAGCTGCACAATTTGACCACCATGAGTCTTGGCAAGCATACCCTGCTGTTCGGAGGCCGGCTGCGGGAGTGGAACGATTCGAGCGCTTCCACAGCAAACTTCAACGGCGCCTATAGTTTTCCCACGCTGACCGCGTACCAGATTATGGAGCAAGGTCTTCAGCAGGGCCTGACGTTCGCGCAGATTCGCGCCGCGGGTGGTGGTCCGAGCCAGTTTTCAATTGCCGCCGGAAATCCCATCGCCAAGGTCAGCCTCGCCGATCTCGGACTTTACGCGGAAGATCAATGGCGCGCGCGCCCCAATCTATCACTCAGCGCCGGCCTGCGCTTCGAGTCGCAAAATGATATTCATGACCACGCTGACTTTGCGCCGCGCATCGGTCTCGCATGGGGACTCGGCCGCGGGAAATCTCCCGGAACCGTGTTGCGGGCCGGCTTTGGCATTTTCTATGACCGCTTCGAGTATGACCACGTACTCCAGGCGGAGCGGCTGAATGGCGTCAACCAGCAGAAATTCCTGATCACGAACCCTGCCTTCTTTCCGACGGCCCCGCCCACCAGCACGCTCGGTATGCTGGCCAACGGCGCCACGACGCCGGCCGTCTACGATATTGGCCCGGCGTTGCGAGCGCCATACACGATCCAATCGGCCATCGGTCTCGAACAGCAAGTTTCCAAAAATATTACAGCGTCGGTCACCTATCTCAATTCGCACGGAGTCCATCAGTTTCTTACGCGCAACATCAATACCCCGCTTCCGGGGCAGTATGACCCCGCAAATCCCGCCATTGGGCGACCGTTTGCAGACGTATCTGCCTGTGCCGTGGCATCCGCCTTGCCGAATTGCGCCGATGGCTTTGTTGGGAACATCTTCCAGTTTGAATCAAACGGTCTCTATAATCAGAACGAACTGATTTCCAACTTCAGGGTTAACGAAGGAATCCTGACGCTTTTTGGCTTTTACACCCTCAACTACGCCAGCAGTGATACGAATGGGGTTTCCAGCTCTCCCTCGAACCCGTACGACATCCTGCAGGATTACGGCCGGGCGGCGTTTGACGTCCGGCATCGGCTTGTGGTGGGTGGCGCCCTGAGCCTGCCGTATGGATTCCGTATCATGCCCTTCATGCACGTGAATTCGGGCTCGCCTTATGACATCACGCTGGGCCACGATCTGCTCGGAACTTCCGTTTTTAATCAGCGGCCCGCTCTCGCCGCTCCCGGTCAAACGGGACCCAATATCGTGGTCACCCGGTTGGGTACCTTTAACACAACGCCAGGGATTGGGGAGCCTGTCATTCCGGTCAACTCTGGTGACGGCCCCGGCGCCTTTAACTTGAATCTACGCCTCAGCAAGACGTTCGGCTTTGGAGAGAGGAAAGGCGGTGGCGGAGGTGGTGGTTTCGGAGGTGGCGGTCACCACCATGGCGGGCTAGGCGGCCGCGGGCTCAGTGGAGGAGGCGGTCGGAACTTCTGGAGGAGCTCGGAGAACGCACGCTATAACCTCACGTTCAGTGTCACCGCGCATAACGTTTTCAACAACGTGAATTTGGGAACGCCGGTCGGCAATCTCGGCTCACCCCTCTTCGGGCTGTCAAATTCGTTAGCCGGTGGCCGTTTCTCCAGCCAAGCGTCGAATCGCCGCATCGACTTGCAGGTGAGATTCAGCTTTTATCAGTTAGTCATGGCGCATTGCGACACCCGCAAAGCATGAAAATATGGCCTGAGGGAGCATGGATTTCAGCCGCGCCGCATGCCAGGCGCCCTCTCTCCCCAAGGAGAGGGGAGGAGCCGTATTTCCCATGGCAATCCAGCCCTCTCCTGTGGGAGAGGAGGGGCCACGCAGTGGTGGGTGAGGGCGTTTGCGGCACGGCCGTTTTTCTTAGAAACGCTGGCCGTGCCCTTCTGTCCTCCAAATCGAATTCCCATGACAGGATATCGAAAGACCCCGCGCGAAGAGCGTAGCGGCGATTTTACATCGCCAGAAGTCAAGTGTTCTCCATGCTCCACTTGCTCAGTGTGAGAAGTCAAAATTCTCGACGTCTGATTTGGCGGTTTTTGGGTCCTTGACGTTCTTGAGGGTTTGCGCATACTGCTGAAGGGTGTTTTTCAGTTTGGTGTAGGCGTCCTGGCTAGTCTTGATCGAGTCCACGTCGGTTTTTGCCGTCGCCGGGTCCTTCGCGGCTTTGTCAAGACAATCGAGCAACTGGTTCGTCATGATTAGGCAGGTGGAGAGCCTGCTGCCTACCACCTGCTGGTGAAATTGCCGCACGAAATCATCCAGACTTTCCTTTTTGACGGTGGCCACCGTTCCGGACAGGTCCTTTTCCACGCTGCTCACAACCGTTGCAAGATCCTGGCAGGCCTTGGGCGCCGTCGCTGCTTGGGACTGCAAAGACGGGAAGGCAAACGATCTTCCCAAGCCCACTCCCAGGAGCGCTGCGAGTATTATCAATTTTTTCATGCGGCTCCCCACACCGTACTTGAATTTCTCCCGCGGCCTTGTGGCTCGCAGACCGGGATGAGTACACTCATTCCTGATGGACGCAGCTTACATCATCTTGGCGGCTTTTTCCATACATCTGAAGCCGCTTGGCCCCGGAGCGCCTGAGTTATGATTTAGGCCGTCGAGTTGGTCTTCTATGCCCTTTGCCACATATGCCAACCAAGCAGCGGCCTGTGCGCGCCGCCCACGCTAGCGCGGCGAAAGCGGGAATCTACCCACCGGAGCTAGGCTCTGTATGGCATTCCCGTTTTCGCGGGAATGCCTGTCTCCCGAAGGCTGGGCGGTATCAGCGCCCTATCGGTAAGCAATATGTAAAAAGCCGCTAAAATTGCATGTCCCTAAGGGGTGCCTGGAAAATGTTGGTTAAAACAACAAGAATTTACGCCCTTGTACTGTAGCGCAGAGTTTCGCTTTTAAAACTCTGCGGTATTTTTGTCTGCACCAGCGAAAAAGCCGCAGAGTTTTAAGAACAAAACTCTGCGCTACAACTTTCCATTGAGACAAAGGAAATGGAAGAGACGGATGAGACGCGGGTAGTGCGTTGCGCATTGCGCCATTTGAGCGATGATAACGGAGTTTGAGAAAATACAGGCGGCCTGAGTTCAGATTCTGATCGCCGTTCTGATCGCACACATCACAAAAGCACGATGTGTGCGCCACCCGTGTGTTCAGTTCCTGGTGGTCTTTTGAAATTTGGACAAGACTCGAAGGGCCGATTGCCGTACCGGGTAAACCCTGACTGATTTGCCGGCTGGCGTCTTTTGCATGTAATAATAAGGGTCCGCTTGGGCTAATTCCTTTACTTTTTCCATCGGAATGAACTCGGCTTCGTCTACATCGGCGGCAATCCTGTCCAGACCTATCGAACGCTGCCCTGGAATGGGCGCCGACAGGAATGTGGCGAAAGCCTGGCGGATACGGACTGTGTCTCTACTATCCTTCGCTTGTATAAGCCCGATAGAGGCGTAAAGTCGGACCCAGTCGTTGGCACTCTTCAGGAGGGGTCGCAGCGCTTGGCGGATTTTGTCATAGTCTGCGGGGCTAAGCGGTTGCTCGATCTTGCGTTGCTTGTCTAGGATCATCATATGTGTCAGGATGTCCGCCATCGCTTCCTGAGCTATGTAGGCTACAAGGTCCGAGTAGCCGGGCAACCGCGCAGCAAACCGCTGAAGGTACGACAGACGCGACAGGACGACCGGTATCAGAGGCGCTCCGTAGGTTGCGAGTTCGATGTCGATGCTCGAGGGCTGCCAAGCTGCCGACACGAGGACCGGCAAAGAAGCTGGCTCCCGAAGCTTAAGCACTAGGCCCAATAGATTAGCATAGTACTCACCCCAACCTTCCCCGGCCTTGCTCGACGGGTACGCGTCCGGGTTCGTTCCTTTGAGCCGATTCTCGAGTTGCGCCGTCTCCCGCGCCAGCAGTGCGATCAGCATTCGCCTGATGTCCGGTTTGATCTCAGATGTGGGAACAGACTGAAGCCGTCGCGCAGCTACGGCTCGGACCTGCCAGTGTGGATCGCTGAGCGCCCCTATAAGGTCACGCTCTTGAGCAGGCCCCATCGCAGACTGAGGCGGGCTGACCTCGCCCGACAGTCCCCGCTGGGTTGGAGAACCGTGCGCCCATCCGATAGCAGTGAGGCCAAATCCAGTCGCGGCAGCGCACGTGATTACCAGTGCCATCCGGAAGGACATGTCCCCCTCCAGTCCATGTGTACGTGCGCGGTCGTGCTCCCAGGATACGACAATGGCTCGATGCAGGCCCCTTGTGCGTCAGCGAAGTTCGCAAGGTTCTGCCAGGTGTTCGAGTCGGACGCAATATCCGCGGCTGTGCCGAAAACATGCTGGCTGCTCCGCGCGCCGCCGATTCCTGCATTGTACGCCGGCTCACGATAGCCGCTGTTCACGATCATCGCCGAAC